>JACDGF010000084.1 GCA_013815405.1 Caulobacteraceae bacterium
TGGCGGGGCGCCTTGAGGTCGAGGCGGTAGCCGACGGCCTGGTCGTCGTCAGGCCCGGCGAGGATATCGAGGGCCAGGGCCAGATCGGCGGCGCTCCGGGCCATCGGCCCGATCACGCCCAGCACGGCGGGGACGCCGTCGAGCCCGGGCGGGGCGTGGCCGCGTTCGGGGATGAGGTCGTAGCTGGGCTTGTGGCCGAAGACGCCGCAGAAGGCCGCCGGCACGCGGATCGAACCGCCGATGTCCGAACCGAATTCCAGGGGAACCATGCCGGCCGCCAGGGCCGCCGCGCTGCCGCCCGAGGAGCCGCCGGGCGTGCGGGCGGCGTCGAGGGGATGGTTGGTGCGGCCATAGACCGGGTTGCCGCTCTGCCAGTCGGCGAGCAGGGGCGGGATATTGGTCTTGCCCAGGATCACCGCCCCGGCGGCCTTGAGCCGCGCCACGCCCACCGAATCCGTGGGCGCGATCCAGTCCTTGTAGGCCACCAGGCCCCAGGTGGTGGGCAGGCCGGCGACGTTGTGCGCCTCCTTGACGGTCATCGGCACCCCCAGCAGCGGCCGGCGCTCGCCGCGCGCCAGGGCCGCGTCGGCCGCTTTGGCCGCCTCGCGGGCGCGATCGAAGTCGCGCACCACCACGGCGTTGATCGCGCCGTCCAGGCGCTCGATCCGTTCCACGGCCGCCTCCAGGAGTTCGACCGCGCTCACCTTGCGCTCGGCCAGGGCGGCGGCAAGTTCGCCGGCGCTGGCGAAGGGGTCGGTCTCACTTTTCGGCATGGGCGTCCTCCGTGGCCGCTACGAGATCATCGCCCGCGCCGGATGTCCAGCCGGCCCTGCCGCGCCCGCGCCGATGCTCGACCAGCCAGGCGATCAGCCACCAGAGCATCGCCCAGCCGGCCCCCAGCGCCCAGCCGGCGATGACGTCGGTGGGCCAATGGACGCCCAGATAGACCCGGCTGGCGCCCACGATCAGGGTGAGGAAGAGGCCGGCGCCCAGGGCGTAGACCGCCACCCGCCGCCGATCGGCGAAATGGGCCACGAGGGTGGCGAGGGAGAGATAGACGATCGCCGACAAGGTCGCGTGGCCGCTGGGGAAACTGGCGTTGACCCCCTCCACGGCGTGCATGGCGATCGGCGGCCTCTCGCGCCCGACCACCACCTTGATGACATTGACCAGGATGAGGCCGCTGGCGCAGGCGGCGATGAGCAGGGCCGCTTCGCGCCATCGGCGCTGGGCGGCGAAGAGGCCGGCGACCGCCAGGACGATCAGGGCCAGGTCCACGATCGAGCCCAGAGCCGTGACGTCGGTGGCGGCCAGGCGCAGCCAGGCGGGGCCGATCGGCCGCGCGGGATCACCGGGGGCCCGCAGCATGAGCATGATGTCCAGATCGAAGAGGCGGGTATGATTGTCGGTGACGGCGTCGGCGAGGCCGAGGAACGCAAGCAGCCCCGCGGCCGCGACGAGGATCGCCCCCACCACTAAGAGTTCCTTGCGCGCCGCCCGCAGGCCCTGGGCGAAGGTCAGCAAGAGAGGCTCGGCGACATGAGGTTTCTCCGCTACAATCAGGTTCCGGCGCGCGCCCCGCGCTCTTACCACCGCTCCCACGGGAACACATATCCACGCCATGCCCGGCCAGACCGCCCACTGCCTTCCGCGCGCCCTGCTGCGCGGCCTGCGGGGGCGGTGCCCAAACTGCGGCGAAGGGCGGATCTTCCATCGCTACCTGAAGGTCTCGCCGCATTGCCCGTCGTGCGCCCACGACCTGGACCGGTACCCCTCGGACGACGGGCCGGCCTATTTCACCATCCTCCTGGTCGGCCATCTGGTGATCGTGCCCTTGCTGCTGTTTCCGCTGATCTGGCGGGCGCCGGCGGAGGTGATCGTCCCGCTGACCCTGATCCCGCTGGCCTGCCTGACCCTGATGGTCCTGCCTCGGGTCAAGGGGGCGGTGATCGGCGCCCTCTATGCGCTTAAGGTGAGCCGCGACGACGCCGCGCTGCACACCGCCGACCGGTTCGACTAGGGCGCGGATGGTGTGGACGGGGGCGGGCGGAAGGACGGAGTTGACGGCCGACGCGATCGGCCGCCTGACGCCCCTGGCGCGGGTCAAGGCCATACTGGGCGGATCGGCGGGCAATCTGGTCGAATGGTACGACTGGTTCGCCTATGCCGCCTTCTCGCTCTATTTCGCCAAGGCCTTCTTCCCCAAGGGCGACCAGACCGCCCAGCTGCTGCAGACCGCCGCGGTGTTCGCCGTCGGTTTCCTCGCCCGGCCGGTGGGCGCCTGGCTGATGGGCGTCTACGCCGACCGCGCGGGGCGCAAGGCGGCCCTGATGCTGTCGGTCCTGTTGATGTGCGCCGGCTCCCTGATCGTGGCCGTGGTCCCCGGTTACCGGGTGATCGGGGCGGCGGCGCCGGCGATCCTCACCGCCGCGCGCCTCCTCCAGGGCCTCAGCGTCGGGGGCGAGTACGGCGCCAGCGCCACCTACATGTCGGAAATGGCGGGGAAGGCCCGCCGCGGCTTCTGGTCTTCCTTCCAGTTCGTGACCCTGATCGGCGGCCAGCTCACGGCCTTAAGCGTCCTCATCGTGCTCCAGGCCACCCTTTCCAAGGGCGATCTGGAAGCCTGGGGCTGGCGCATTCCCTTCGCGATCGGGGCGGTGCTGGCGGTGGTGGTGTTCTGGATCCAGAACGGCCTGGAGGAGACCGGCTCGTTTCGCATCGAACAGGCGCGGGGCGGGAGTGGATCGAGCTTCGCCGGGCTCATGTCCGGGCATCCGCGCGAGGTGGCGATGGTGTTCGTGCTCAGCGCCGCTGGCGGCCTCGCCTTCTATTGCTTCACCACCTACATGCAGAAGTTCCTGACCAATACGGCCCACTTCAGCAAGGCCGCGGCCACCCAGATCACCGCCGCCTCCCTGGTGATCTATCTGCTGGTCATCCCACTGTTCGGCTGGCTGGGGGACGTGGTGGGTCGACGGGTGTTGCTCGTCGCGGCCTTTGGCCTTGGAGCGCTCACCACTTGGCCGATCATGACGGGGATCGCGCGGGCGACCGACCCCGGCGTGGCGCTCGCCCTGGTGTGCGCCGCGATCGTCATCCTGGCGGGCTATTCGGCGGTCAACGCCGTGGTCAAGGCGGAGCTCTTCCCGACCCCCGTCCGCGCGCTGGGCGTCGCCCTGCCCTACGCCCTGGGCAACGCCGCGTTCGGCGGGACCGCGGAATATGTCGCCCTGGCCTTCAAACAGGCCGGACGCGAGAGCGGCTTCTACCTCTATGTGAGCGCGGTCATGGCGGCGGCCTGCCTCGTCGCCCTTTTCATGCGCGACACCCAGCGCCACAGCCTGATCCGGGAGGATTGAGCGTGGTCCCGAAGGGTCGAGATCCGTGCGCGGCCCGCGCCTCCTCCACCCCCTTCGGGGTCCCCCTCCCCCATGGAGAGGCATGGGGAGGATTTATCCACTCCTCCCTTGCGAGCGCGGCGAAGCGGGGGAGGTGGCGCGGCGCTTCTTCAGCGCCGTGACGGAGGGCGCGCGCGCCCCATTGGCGGACCTTGACAACCCCGCCTACCCAACCCCAGCTCCCGCCTTTGCGCCCGGGTGAGCTTGGCCGCGACCAGGGCGTGGGCGGTCTTCAGCCAGTCGGCCGCCTCGGCGTCGTCCAGGGCGGCCAGATCGTCGAACCGCACCCATTTGGCGCGCGCCAGATAGGGGGCTGGCCGGGCGCGCCCGTCTTGCGTCAAGGCGGCGAAGGCGATGTCGGTGACCTTGAAAGAGCAACCGCCGGCCGGGCTGGTCACCGCGAACATCCGCCCGCCGACCTTGTAGACCTGGTCGTCGCCCCACTGGATGTCCATCGTCGCCGCCGGAAGGGCGCGGCAGGCGGCGTCGAAGGCCTGGGGGCTCACGCCTCCACGCCGGCCCCAATCGGGCAGGCGACGCCGGTGCCGTCGACCCCGCAGTAGCCGCCCGGGTTCTTGGCCAGGTACTGCTGGTGATAGTCTTCGGCGAAATAAAATTCCCCCGCCGGGGCGATCTCGGTGGTGATCGCGCCGCGCCCGGCCGCGGTCAGGGCCCGCTGATAGGCGTCGCGCGAGGCGGACGCCGCCGCCGCCTGGGCCGCCGACCCGGTATAGATGCCCGAGCGGTACTGGCTGCCGACGTCGTTGCCCTGGCGCATCCCCTGGGTAGGGTCGTGCCCCTCCCATAACACCTTGAGAAGCGCGTTATAGGAAACCCGCTTCGGGTCGAACACCACCCGCACCGATTCGGTATGGCCGGTGCGCCCGCCGCAGACCTCCCGGTAGGTCGGATTGGGCGTGGCCCCCGCCATATAGCCCACCGCCGTCACCCACACCCCCGGAACCTGCCAGAACTTGCGCTCCACGCCCCAGAAGCAACCCATGGCGAAGTGGGCGACCTCCAGGCCCTCGGGATAGGGGCCCTTCAGCGGGCGATCGCTGACGAAGGAGGTCGCCGCCGTCGGAATGGCGTCCGGCCTGCCTGGCGGGGCCTTGGCGCGCTGAACGGAGTCGGGAGATTTCTTGAAGAACGACATGGGATTTCCTCGAATTGGGCCGAATACGGGAGATAGGAACGGCGGCGGCCCAGTTCCACGCTCGCTTGTGGCGGGGCTCTCCCTGGGTATAGTGCGCGCCTTCCGTCCTGGGTTAAGGTGAGGTGGCCGAGTGGTTGAAGGCGCACGCTTGGAAAGCGTGTTTACGGGAAACCGTAACGAGGGTTCGAATCCCTCTCTCACCGCCACGGCCGCCCCTCAACATCGGCGCGGAGCGGATGGGTACTGAACGTCGGGACGTACTGCACAGCTGGTGCGTCCAGGCGGACTGGGACGCGCCCACGGTGGTCGGCGGGGCGGGGGCGCGGTTCTTCCTGGAGGACGGCCGCTCGGTCCTCGATCTTTCCAGCCAGGCCGAGTGCTGCAACCTCGGCCACCAGCATCCCGGGGTCGTCGCCGCGATCCGGGAGCAGGCCGAGCGATTGTGCTTCGTCGCCAACGCCTGGGGCGCTGCCCCGCGAGCCGAGCTGGCCGAACGCCTGCTGCAACTCTCCGGGTTCGAGGGAGGGCGGGTGTTCTTCACCCTGGGCGGGGCCGACGCCAATGAGCACGCGGTCAAGTTCGCGCGCCAGGCGGCGGGCAAGCCGGAGGGCCTGATCGTCACCCGCGACCGCTCCTACCACGGGGCCAGCTATATGGGGATGGCGCTGTCGGGCGACAGCCGCACGGAAGGCCAGGTCGACGGCGAGGCGTTCGGGGTGCGCCACGCCTCGCCTCCCTACGCCTATCGCTGCCCGTTCGGAACCGCCACGGACGACGCCTGCGGCCTGGAAGCCGCGGCGGCGGTGCGGGCGGTGATCGAAACCGAAGGCGTCGGCAAGGTGGCGGCGGTGCTGATGGAGCCCGACGCGGGAACGAACGGCATCGTGCCGCCCGACAGCTATTGGCCGGCCCTGCGGCGCCACTCGGCGGAGGCGGGCGTCGTCTTGATCGCCGACGAGGTGATGAGCGGCTTTGGGCGCTGCGGCGAATGGTTCGCATGGCAGCGCCATGGCGAGGACGGCCGGCCCGACCTGATGACCCTCGCCAAGGGCCTGACCGGCGCCGCCGCGCCGCTCGGAGCCGTGGTGCTGTCGAAAAGGATCGCCGCCGCCCTGGAGCACGAGAGGCTCGACACCGGCCTCACCTATTGCGGTCATCCCCTGGCCTGCGCGGCGGGCGTCGCCGCCCTGGCCGCCTATGAGGAGGAGGGCCTCATCGCGCGCTCGCGGGCCATGGGCGCGATGCTCCTTGCCGATCTGAAGCGGCTACAGTCCCGCCACGAGGCGATCGGCGATGTCCGAGGCGGGCGCGGCCTCTTCGCCGTCATCGAACTGGTGGCCGATCGCGCCACGCGCGCGCCGCTTCGCCCCTGGCCGGAACAGCCGCCGGCGCTCAAGGCGCTGGCCCAGGCCGCCTTGGCCGAGGGCGTATCGCTGGCGACGCGGGGCAGCCTGATCATCCTGGCCCCGCCCCTGGTGATTTCCGAAGGCGATCTGGCGCGGGCCCTGGCCCTGGTGGATCGGCTGTTGACCCGCTTCTTCCCCAATCCCGCCCCGGAGTGAAGGCTCATGAGCTTCCGTCTGACCTACGCCACCATGTTCGACCCGCCGCCGGAGATGCACCAGCGGTTCGAGGAGGCGCTGGCGGCGGTTGAAGCCAGGCTTGGCCGGACGGCCGACCTCTTCATCGATGGGCGGGACCGCCCGGCGGCCCAGCATCGCGCCAAGCTGAGCCCGATCGATCGGGATCTGCGGCTGGGCGAGTTTCCGCTCGCCGACCTGGCCGATGTCGACGCCGCCATGACCGCCGCGCATCGCGCCTGGCCGGCATGGCGGGCGACGCCCTTGGCCGAACGCGTGGCGCTGATGCGCAAGGTCGCCGAGATCATGGAGGGGCGGGTCTACGAGATCGCCGCCGCCCTGACCCTGGAGGTCGGCAAGAACCGCATGGAGGCCCTGGGCGAGGCGCAGGAGACGGTGGACTTCTTCCGCTGCTACGCCGACGACTTCGAACGCAACGAGGGCTACGACCGCGCCCTGCCCGACGATCCGCTCGCCGGCGCGGTTTCGCGCAATCGCAGCGTGATGGTCCCGCACGGGCCGTGGGTGGTGATCGCCCCGTTCAACTTCCCCCTGGCCCTGGCCGGGGGGCCGACCGCCGCCGCCCTGGTCACCGGCAACACCGTGGTGCTGAAGGGCTCGACCGACACGCCCTGGGCGGGGCGGCTATTGGCCGACTGTGTGCGCGACGCCGGCCTGCCGCCGGGCGTGTTCAACTATCTTTCGGGCTCGGGAACGGAAATCGGCGCCGCCCTGGTCGATCATCCGCTGACCGCCGGCGTCACCTTCACCGGCTCGGTCGCCGTCGGCATGGGCCTGGTCCGCCGGATGGCCGGCGGCGCCTATCCCAGGCCCTGCATCGCCGAGATGGGCGGCAAGAATCCCTGCATCGTCACCAGGCACGCGGACCTGGACGACGCGGCCGTGGGAATCGCCCGCTCCGCCTACGGCATGGGCGGCCAAAAGTGCTCGGCCCTCTCCCGGCTCTATGTGCACGAAACCGTGGCGGAGGCCCTGGTCGGCAAGCTTATGGAACGCATCGGCGCGATCCGCGTCGGCGATCCTCGCCGGCGGGAGAACTGGCTGGGGCCGGTGGTCAACCAGAGAGCTTTCGAAAACTACGCCGCCCATGCGCGGGCGCTGAACGGGCACGGCGCCCACCGGCTCGCGGGCGGGCGCCAGCTGGGCGAGGGGGACCTGGAGCGCGGATACTATGTCGAGCCGATGCTGGCGGAGGCGCCGGCGGGCCATCCTCTGTGGAAGGAGGAGATGTTCCTGCCCGCCCTCATGCTCCACCGGTTCGGCGACCGCGACCAAGCGATGCGCCTGGCCAACGACACCGACATGGGCCTCACCGCCGGCGTCTACGGCGGCGAGGAGGACGTGGCCTGGTTCCATGAGCATATCCAGGCGGGGGTCACCTACGCCAACCGCGCCCAGGGGGCGACCACCGGCGCCTGGCCGGGCTATCAGCCGTTCGGCGGCTGGAAGGGCTCGGGTTCGACCGGCAAGGCGATCGCGTCCTTCTACTACCTGCCTCTTTACATGCGCGAACAGTCGCGCACGGTCGTGGCCTGAGCCTCACCGGGAAACCCCATGCCAAACCCCCATCTGAAGACCGAACTTCCCGGACCCAAGGCGCGGGCCCTGATCGCGCGCGATGTCGAGGTGAGCTCGCCGTCCTATCCGCGCGACTACCCGTTCGTGATGTCGCACGGGCGCGGTGTCGAGGTTTGGGACGTCGACGGCAACCGCTTCCTCGATTTCGCCGCCGGGATCGCCGTGTGCGCCACGGGCCATGCCCATCCCGCCGTCGTCGCCGCCGTTCGCGAGGCGGCCGGAGAGTTCCTGCAC
>JACDGF010000085.1 GCA_013815405.1 Caulobacteraceae bacterium
CACGGTCATCCTCAGACAGGAGGCGCCCAGTGAGCTCAAATGCTCAAACCCCGCCCTTACCGCGCGAGCGGTTTAGTACTCCCCCGCAACGCCGACCTTCCCGGTGAGTTTCTTTATCGCGTGACGCCGGTGCTGATGGCGGCGTCCGGCGACCTGAGCTACGGCATTCCCCAGACGGCGGCGATCGCCCTGGCGCGGGAAACCTATCCGGGCGAGGCGAACGTCGCGTTCACCCGGGGGTTCATCTCCTCGCAGGCCTTCGTCGACCGTTATCTGGACGACGGCCCGCTCCAAACCCTGATCCCGCCCGACGCCAAGACGGGCTTGAGTTTCTCGCCAACCCACAAGGACGCGACGGACGCCTATGACTGGATGGGCTTCGAGGCGCGCCGGGAAATCCTCGCCCTGCTCGACGAGGCGATATCGGACCCGGCCGCCAAGGTGGGCGTGGTCGGATTCGACCTCAATCTGCCCGAAGTCCTCGACCGACTGAAGTCCCTGCGCGCGCGCGCCCGGGTGATCATCGACGATTCGGCGGATCATCACGGAAACGGAGCGGCGGAGGATGGGGCGGAACGACAGCTCATCGGCGCCGGCGTGGCGGTGAAGCGCCAGCACATGGGCAGCCTGCAACACAACAAGACGATCTTCGTCGATGGAACGTCGGTGCAAAGGGTCGTCTGCGGTTCGACCAATATGAGCTGGCGCGGGTTTTTCGTTCAGTCGAACAATGCCCTGACCGTCACGGGCAAGGCCGCCGTCGACATCTTCGCGGCCGCGTTCGAGAGCTATTGGAACGCCCCCGCTTCCTTCAAGGCCAGCCCCTCGGCCGAATGGATGAGCCTGGGCCTCAATTCCCTCGACGCCCAAATCAGCTTTTCGCCGCACGGCGCGGGAAATTCGGTCCTCAAGTCGATCGCCGACGACATCCGCACGGCCCGATCCTCCATCTTCTATTCCCTGGCCTTCCTCGCCATCACGCCGGGCGCCATCCGCGACGTCCTCTTCGCCCAGGCCGACCGGCCGGACCTGTTCGTATCGGGGATTTCCGACAAACGCGCCGGCGTCGAGGTGGCGTCGGGCAACTCGAACCGCCCGCCGACCTATGTCGCCGCCTTGGACAAGAACGCTCCGCGGCCCTTTCGCGACGAGCCGACCGGCTTGGCGGGGGGCGGGGGCGGCACGCGGATGCACCACAAATTCATCGTGATCGATTTCGACAAGCCCGGAGCGCGAGTCTATCTGGGCTCCTACAACATGTCGAAGGCCGCCGACGGCCTGAACGGCGAAAACCTCGTCCTGATCCGGGACCGGCGGGTCGCCACGTCCTATATGATCGAAGCGGTCCGCATGATCGATCACTATGAGTTTCGCGTTGCCCACGCCGCGGCCGCCCGCGCGAGGACGGACCTCAAGCTGCAACCCCCTCCCGCCAACCCGGGCGAAAAACCCTGGCGGGACGAGGACTACGCCGATCCGGCCAAGATCAAGGACCGCGAGCTTTTCGCCTGAAAGCGGATTCGCGGTTCTGTCCTGCATTGGCGGGCCGTACTCGATGAAGATGATCATCAGGCGTTGGCGACCGGGGCCGCTCGCCTCCGCCGACAACGGCCTCCAAGTCGTTCTTGAAGCCCCATCCCGCCGGCGAACACCTCCCACCGGATCCTTATCGCGCAAAAAGTTCCGGCGTGATGTCGATCCCGCCGAAGCTCGTTCGTCGAATGCGCGGGAAGCCGGCGCGGCCTCCGTAAATCAGAGGAGAAAGACAATGCGTGTCATGGTTCTGGTAAAGGCGACGAGCGACAGCGAGGCGGGCCTCATGCCCTCGACCGAACTGCTCGAAGCCATGGGCAAGTACAACGAAGAGCTGGTCAATGCCGGCTTCATGCTGGCCGGCGAGGGTCTGCGCCCCTCGGCGAAGGGCAAGCGCGTGGCCTTCGACGGCCCCCGCCGCACGGTCATCGACGGGCCCTTCGCCGAGACCCGCGAGCTGGTCGCCGGCTACTGGCTTTGGGAAGTCAAGGACGTGGCCGAGGCGGTCGAGTGGGTGAAGCGCTGCCCCAACCCGATGCCGGGCCCAAGCGAGATCGAAATCCGCCCGGTCTACGAAATGGCGGACTTTGGCGACGCCCTGACGCCGGAAGTCGCTGAACTGCACAACCGGAGCCGCGAACAGACGCGGAACCGCTGAGATCCTTCAGTCGCCGTCGCGGCTTGCGTGGCCCCGTCCCCTGCCCTTAGCGGGAAACGTGGTGGCGACCGAAACCCATCGGGCGATCGAGACAGTCTTCCGGATCGAACGGGCCAGGCTCATCGCGGGCCTCGCTCGGATGGTGCGGGACGTGGGCTTAGCCGAAGAGCTGGCGCAGGACGCTCTCGTCACCGCCCTGTCGCAATGGCCGAAGACGGGGGTTCCGAAAAACGCCGGCGCCTGGCTGATGGCGGCGGCCAAGCGCCGGGCGATCGATGGATTGCGCCGCGAAAGGATGCTCGCGCGCAAGCACGCCGAGATCGGCCGCGCCCAAGAGGGCGAACAAGGCTCCGGCGCCGAGGACATCGAAGCGGCCATGGACGATGACGTCGGCGACGAGTTGCTGAGCCTGATCTTCACCGCCTGCCATCCGGTTCTGTCCACCGAAGCGCGCGCGGCCCTGACCCTGCGCCTGATCGGCGGGCTCACCACCGAGGAGATCGCCCGCGCCTTCCTCTCCAACGAAACGACCATCGCCCAGCGCATTGTCCGGGCCAAGCGGACGCTGGGCAAGGCCGGCCTCGCTTTCGAGGCGCCGCGCGGCCAGGAGCGGGAGGCGCGCCTCGCCTCGGTGCTGGAGGTCATCTACCTGATCTTCAACGAGGGATATGCGGCGACCGGCGGCGAGAACCTGATCCGCCCGGCCCTGTGCGCCGAGGCGCGGCGCCTCGGGCGAATCCTCGCGCGCCGGGCCCCCGACGAGCCCGAGGTGTTCGGACTCGTCGCGCTGATGGACATCCAGGCCTCGCGTCTGACCGCGCGCACGGCGCCGGACGGCGCGCCGATCCTTCTGACCGAGCAGAACCGCGCCCGCTGGGACCAGCTCCTGATCCGCCGAGGCTTCGCCGCCCTGGAACGCGCCGGGGCTTTGGGGGGCGGGCGCGGGGCCTATGCCCTGCAGGCCGCGCTCGCCGCCTGCCACGCGAGGGCGCGCACGGCGGCGGACACGGACTGGAAGAGGATCGCGGCGCTATACGACACTCTGAGGGAGGTCATGCCCTCACCGGTGGTCGATCTCAATCGGGCCGTGGCCTACGGCATGGCCTTCGGCCCTGAGGCCGGTTTGAAGCTCCTCGACGAGATCGCGCGAGCCGCGGCCTTGCGCGACTACGCCCCTCTGCCGGCGGCCAGGGGAGACTTTCTGTTCCGGGCCGGGCGGTTGGCCGAAGCCAGGATCCAATTCGAGCGTGCCGCCGGACTCACCCGCAACGCGCGCGAGAAGGCTTTCTTCCTCGGGCGGGCGGCGGCCTGCGGCGGCCGCCGAAGTGGCGCCTCCTGAGCGAGCGACCACCCACGGGAAGCGTGCCTGGACCGGAGACTGACCGCTGGATGCATCTTGGAATGTCCCGATCGAGGAGCCTATCGCGTTCCGGCGCGCGATCGGCGGCGGTGGCGGACGGGGTGGGATTCGAACCCACGGTGGGCTTTCACCCACGGCGGTTTTCAAGACCGCTGCCTTAAACCGCTCGGCCACCCGTCCGGGGGGGCGCTTCTAGCAGGGGAGGGGGGCGCGGCGCCACCGGCCGGGCTTAACCTCGTCCAAAACCGTGGGGTCTAAGATTGCCTGGGAAACAGGGGAGGCGGGTGCAATGGACGCCAACGCCGGCGCATGGAGGGGCCGCGCCAGGATCGGCTTGGTCACCGCCGCGGCGGCGAGCCTGGCGGCCTGCGCCACGGTCCAGCGGCCGGCGCCGGCGCCCGCTTCTCGCGCCGGGACGCCCGGGACCATGCGGCCCTATCAAGTGGCCGGCGTCTGGTACCGGCCCACCGTTCAGCCGGGCTACGACCGGACCGGGATGGCCTCCTGGTACGGCCCGCGATCCCACAACCGCACGACCGCCGACGGCGAGGTGTTCAACGCCGACATCGCCTCCGCGGCGCACGCCACCTTGCCATTGCCGAGCACCGTCGAGGTCACCAATCTGGATAACGGCCGGCGCCTCCGCGTGCGGGTCAACGATCGCGGCCCTTTCACGCGCGATCGGATCATCGACCTGTCGAGGCAGGGGGCCAAGGACCTGGGTTTCTACGAGACGGGGATGGCGCGGGTGAGGGTACGCTATATCGGGCCGGCGCGCTTGTTCGCGTCGCGGGACCGGCCGCTATATGCCTCGGCGCCGTCGTGTCGTCGCCCGCCGCGTCCGAGCCTTGCCGAGTGCGGGCCGGCGCCTTCACCGAACGCGCAAGCGCCGAGCGCGCGGCGGCGCCGCCCTCCTAGACAAGCGGCGCGAACCGCCCAATGTGCGCCGTCATGGCGCGCGGTCTGTTCATCACCTTCGAGGGCGGGGAGGGGGCGGGAAAGTCCACCCAGGTCGACCGCCTTGTTTCCAGGCTCGCGGGCCTGGGCCGCGAGGTCGTGAAGACACGCGAGCCGGGCGGGTCGCCGGGGGGCGAGGCGATCCGCGGGCTGCTGGTCGCCGGCGAGGCGGATCGGTGGTCGCCGATCGCCGAGACCCTTCTGATGTACGCCGCGCGGCGCGACCACGTCGAAAGGGTCGTCTCGCCCGCCCTGGAGCGCGGCGCCACGGTGGTCTGCGACCGCTTCGCCGATTCGACCCGGGCCTATCAGGGCGCCGGGGGAGGGGCGCCCGCCGGGTTGATCGAGGCCCTGGAGCGGCATGTTCTGGGCGCCGTGCGGCCCGACTTGACCCTGATCCTGGATCTGCCCGTCGAGACGGGCCTGGCGCGGGCCGCCGCGCGGGGGGGCGGTGAAAACCGCTTCGAAGCCAAGGGACCCGACTTCCACCGTCGCCTTCGCGAGGCTTTCCTCGCCATCGCCCGCGCGGAGCCGGGCCGCTGCGTGGTCATCGACGCCGCGCCGGCGCCAAACGCCGTCGCACTGGCGGTGTGGGCGGCGGTGAGTTCCAGGGTGGGGGCGCCATGAGCGAGGACATTCCCCACCCGCGAGAGGTGTTTTCCTACGAGGGGCAGGAGGCGGCGGAGACGGCCTTCCTGAGCGCCCTGGAACGTGGAAGGCTGCACCATGCTTGGCTTCTCGTGGGGCCCGAGGGGATCGGAAAGGCGACCTTCGCCTACCGCGCCGCGCGGCGGCTGTTGGGCGCGGCGGCCGATCCGTCCCTGGGTCCCCTGGGCGCGGCGCCCGACGATCCGGTCTCGCGTCAGATCATGGCCCGCGCCCACCCCGATCTCATCGTGCTTCAACGCGACACCGAGGACGGCAAGGCCCGCAAGGGGATCCCCGTCGACGAAGCCCGCGCCCTGCCGGCCTTCTTCGCCAAGTCCCCCGCCGCTTCCCCCTATCGGATTGCCATCATCGACGCGGCCGACGACCTCAATCCCAGCGCCGCCAACGCGGTTCTGAAGACCCTGGAGGAACCCCCGGAGCGCGGAGTCCTGCTGCTGGTCTCTCATGCGCCGGGCGGCCTCCTGCCCACCCTGCGCTCGCGCTGCCGGCGCCTGCGGTTCGACCCGCCGCCGGTCGAGGCGTCGATTTCATGGGTGGGGGAGAAGGTTGGGCTGGACGAGGAGGACGCCCGCCGCTTGCTGACCATGGCCCAGGGCGCCCGGGGCCGGGCGTGGCGATTGGCCGCCGCCGGCGCGCTGGACGCGGACCAGGCCGCGCGCGACATCCTCGGCGCCCTGCCGGCGACCGACGAAGCGGCCATGCTGACCCTCGCCGAGAGTTTCCGCGGGCCCATGGGCGGAGTGCGGTTCAACCTGATCCTTGACCGCCTGGCGGACCGGATCGCCGCCATGGCCAGCAAGGCGGCGCTCGCGGCCCAGGCCGGGGGCGGGGAGGGGCGCGCCCTGGACCGCGGGGCCGACGCCTGGTCGATGGTGGTCGCCATGGCCCGTGACGTCGAGACGGTGAATCTCGATCGCGCCGACGCCTTCTACACGACCCTTTGCCGCCTGCGCGCCATCGCCTAGACACCCCCGATGCTGATCGACAGCCACGTGAACCTGCACGCGCCTCAGTTCGACGCCGATCGCGAGGCGGTGATCGCGCGCGCGCGCGCGGCGGGGGTCGGCCTGATGGTCACCATCTGCGACAAGATCTCTTCCTTCGAGGCCGTCGAAGTGATCGCCCGTACCCACGACGATGTCTGGATGACCGCTGGAGTTCACCCACATGAAGCCAAGGAAAGCCCGAAGCTTGTGGCCGATACGTTATGCACTTTGACAAGGGCGCCCAAGGTCGCGGGGATCGGCGAGACCGGGCTCGATTTCCACTATGACCTCAGCCCCCGCGACGTCCAGGCGGCGGTGTTTCGCGTGCACATCGAGGCGGCGAGGCGAAGCGACCTGCCCTTGATCGTGCACTCCCGCGAGGCCGACGACGCGATGGCCGAGATCCTCGAAGAGGAACACGCCAAGGCGCCGTTCCGCATCCTCATGCATTGCTATACCTCCGGCGCCGAGCTCGCCCGGCGGGTGGCGGCGTTGGGAGGTTGGTTCTCGGTCTCCGGGATCGCCACGTTCAAGGCGGCCGAGGCGGTGCGGGCGGTCATCGCCGACATGCCCGCCGATCGCATCATCATCGAGACCGACTGCCCCTATCTAGCCCCGGCGCCCATGCGGGGGCGGCGCAACGAGCCGGCCTTCCTGCCTCATGTTCTGGCCAAGCTGGCGCAGATCCGGGGCTGGGCCCCGGCCGAAGCCGAGGCGCGAACGGAGGATGCCTTCTTCCATCTTTTCGAAAAAATTACAAAGCCATGAGCGGTGTTCTGGAAGTGGTCATCCTCGGCTGCGGCTCCTCGGCGGGAGTCCCCAGGGCGGACGGGAATTGGGGGGCGTGCGATCCGGCGAACCCGCGCAATCGGCGGTCGCGATGCTCTTTGCTGGTGCGCCGACTTTCCGGCGGAGCGGATAACCAGACCTCCGTCGTGGTGGACGCCGCGCCGGAATTTCGCCTCCAGGCCGCCGCCGCGGGCGTCAGGCGGCTCGACGCCCTGTTGCTCACCCACGATCACGCCGACCAGTGCCACGGCATCGACGACATCCGGGCATTCGCCCTGACCCAACGCCAGCGGATCGCCTGTTGGATGGACGGGTCGACCGGCGCGTCGCTGGCGCAAATGTTCGGCTATATCTTCCAGGGGGCGGGGGTCTATCCGGCGATCGGAGACATGCGGAACCTACCGCCGCACGGCGCCGCGTGGGAAGTGAGCGGGCCATCCGGCACCATCCCGGTCACTACCTTCGACCAGGATCACGGGCCGATCAGGTCAATCGGGTATCGCTTTGGTTCCATGGCTTATTCCAGCGATCTGGTTGACCTTCCCGAAACTTCGTTCGAGGCTTTGGCCAACCTGGATCTATGGATCGTCGACGCGCTCAGGCGCACGCCGCATCCCACCCACGCCCATCTGGGCCGGACCCTCGCCTGGATCGAGCGGCTGAAGCCCAGGCGCGCCATCCTCACCAATATGCACATGGACCTCGACTACGCCGATCTGGCTCGCGAGCTGCCCGTGGGCGTGGAGCCCGCCTACGACGGCCTGCGAGCGCACATTGAAATCACGAACTGAGCCATTGATCCATCTAGGTTTTCTCGCTTCCAATCGCGGTTCCAGCCTCCGCGCGATCGTCGCCGCCATCGAGACGGGCGATCTGGCGGCGCGGGCCTGCCTGGTGGTGAGCAACAACCGGGCGGCGCCGGCGCTGGCCTTCGCCCGGGAGCACGGGATTCCCGGCCTTTGCATTCCCACGATCGCCGACCCGGCCGGGGC
>JACDGF010000086.1 GCA_013815405.1 Caulobacteraceae bacterium
CCCAGCGCTCGACCAGCCAGCGCGGATGGGCGAGACGCTCGGCGAAGGCCGCGGGCGATTCGAAGATGCGTGTGCCGGGTTTCTGCGCGGCGGCAAGTTTGCGAAGTACGGCGTTGACCATGCCCGCAGCGTGTGGCTCGCCGGCGGCGCGGCAGAGCAGGTCGATCACCACCAGCCCTCCCAACCCTTTGAGGCGCAGGACCCGCGCCGCCGTCCCCAGGGCGGCGAGGTTGGCGGCGCGCGCGGCGCGCTTGGCTTCGGCGCCGGGGCGCGCGCCCAGATCGACATCGACGGCAATCAGGGCGCGGGTGGGCTCGACAGCCAGGCAACCGCCCCCTGGAAGAGGGAAAACGGTCTGGAGCGCTTCGTCCTGTGCGTTGTCCGCCATCGAGCGCGCCACCTTGCCGGTTCGGATCTCGGCGCCGGGCCCATGTTGGCGGAGGCGTTCCTCGAGAGTCGGCGGGGCGGCCAGCAGCCGCGGCGGCCCCTCGGCCGGGCCGATCAGGCGCACCGAGGCCCCCTTGCCGGGGCGGGCCTGACTGCGGATCTCCACCTCCACCGCCTGGCCTTCGACAAGTCGAGCGCCCGTCGGATCGAGATTGAGGATGGCGTCCGGGCCCTCGCCGAGATCCAGGAAAGCCAGGCCCTGAGCCTTCTCCACGCGGCGAATCCGAGCCACGGCCCGGGCGCCCAAGGCCTGGACGGCGAGATCCCCCGCCCTCGCGATGAGCAGACGCTCCGGGCGGCCATCCAAGGTCACGACGGCCCGATTCTCGCCGACGCCCGTATCGAGATAGAGCCGCCGCTCGCTCACGGCGCGCGCCAGCCCAGGCCCGTGAGGAGGCTCAGGGTTTCGTAGAGCGGAAGGCCCACCACCCCGCTCGAGGAGCCGATGAGGCTGATGACGCAAGCGCCGGCGCGGCCCTGGATGCGATAGCCGCCGGCCGCGCCGCGCCATTCCCCACACGCGACCAGCGCGGCGAGTTCAGGCTTGCCGAGCCGTTTGAACTTGACCCGGGTCTCGGTCAGGCGCGCCGCTTCGCGCCCGTCCGGGCCGATCACGGCGAGACCGGTCAGGACCTTGTGGCCGCGCCCGGAGATCAGGGCGAGCATGGCGCCGGCCGCCTCCCCCGTGGCCGGCTTGCCGAGCATCCGCCGGCCGACCGCGACGATGGTGTCGGCGGCCAGGACGAAGGCGGCGGGGTTGCTCACCGCGATGGCCTGGGCCTTGGCCATGGCCAGCCGGAGGGCGGCCAGACGCGGGGTTTCGCCCTTGAGGATCGTCTCGTCGATATCGGCCGGCTCGACCTTGTCGGGCCTGACGCCGATCTGGGCCAGGAGATCGAGCCGCCGGGGGCTGGCGCTGGCAAGGATCAGAGGGGGCCTGGGAGCGGATGGAGAGGACACGGCCCTCCCATACCATCCTGGTCGCGGTTGTCTGTCCCTCCGTGGGAACACAACGGAACCGCGACGGGTTTGAAGGGCGACATTCAAATGGGAGCGAATTGATGAGCGACGATCGCGACGACGGCGCGGACGGCCAGGATCTGGCCGAGACATTCGACGAGACGAACCTGACCCGGGATGGCGACGACATCGCCCACCTCGATATAGCGCCGGACGTTCTGGACGTGACCCGCGAAGAGGGCGACGCCGAAGAAGACGAGGCGGTGGGCGACGATGACGACTTCGATCCCGACGCGGCGAGCGAGGATGAAATCGATGCCCTGCTGGAGCGGGACGACGGGATCGATTACGACGTGGCCGCGGGCCCCGACATCACCGATCGGGTGTCCACGGAGGACGGGTCGGCGGCCGACTTCGAGTCCGAGACCCTCTCCGACGGCGACCTGGAAGACCTGGGCTACGACGACGAGCGCGAGCCCGCCGAACACGACCCCCATGTCGAGGAACAGCTCGACTCCGGCCTCGACGAAACCTTTCCCGCCAGCGACCCGGTCTCGATCAATCCGGGCGCGGACTAGGGATGCGGAGAAGACGCGCTTGAATGTCGCGCGAGCGGCTTTAGGGTACCTTCCGATTTGAACAAGCGTTCGAGGGGCGGATCGCGTCTCTCCGGGAGCCCGTCTGGATGAACAAGCGTTTCGAAGGCACGCGCGACTATGTGGCCACCGACGACCTGAAGATCGCGGTGAACGCGGCCATCGCGTTGGAGCGGCCCCTCCTGATCAAGGGGGAGCCGGGGACCGGCAAGACGGTGCTGGCCTATGAGATCGCCAAAGCCCTGGACGCGCCGCTGATCACCTGGCACATCAAGTCGACCACCAAGGCCCTGCAGGGCCTCTATGAATATGAGGCGGTGACCCGGCTGCGTGACAGCCAGCTGGGTGATGAGCGGGTCAAGGACGTGTCCAACTATATAAAGCGCGGGAAACTGTGGGACGCGTTCGACGCCGAGGAGCGCCCGGTCCTGCTGATCGACGAAATCGACAAGGCGGACATCGAATTTCCCAACGATCTGTTGCAGGAACTCGATCGGATGGAGTTTTATGTCTATGAGACCAACGAAACGATAAAGGCGAAGATACGCCCGGTCGTTCTGATCACCTCGAACAACGAAAAGGAACTTCCCGACGCCTTTTTAAGGCGTTGCTTCTTCCACTACATCCGGTTTCCTGAAGAAGACACCATGCGGGCGATCATCGACGTGCACTACCCGGGCATCAAACAGAAGCTGGTCGCCGAAGCCCTGCGGATTTTTTACGACATGCGAAAGGTTCCCGGCCTGAAGAAGAAACCTTCGACATCGGAACTGCTCGATTGGCTCAAGCTTTTGATGGTCGAGGACATCGACGGCGCGGCGCTGCGGGAACGCGATCCCACCAAGCTCATCCCTCCCCTGCACGGCGCGCTCTTGAAGAATGAACAGGATGTCCATCTGTTCGAACGGCTGGCGTTCCTGGCCCGGCGCGAGGGCTCCGGCGCGCGGCCGGGACAGCCATAGACCGGCGCCTTACCGCAAATTCACTGGACCGCCGCCGCCCTCTTCGTCACACCCCTGGCCATGGAGAGGGAGACGGATCGATGACGAGAGTTGCGGTTTTGCTGGCGGGCGCGACCCTGGCCGTGACGGCCTGCTCTCCGCCCCATCCCCGCCACGAGGCGGCGGCCCTGAAATCCGTCAGCTCGCTCGACTGCCCCGAAAGCCAGGGCGATCTGACCCGCAAGAGCGCCGCGAGCGACGGCAAGTCCTGCCTCTACGCCGACGACGCCGGCGCCGAAGTGACCCTGCAACTGATCAGCCTCGACGGCATGGATCCGAAGGTGGCCCTGGCGCCCTTGGAAAACCAGTTGCGCGGCGAACTGCCTCCCCGGCCCGCCGACGCGGCGAAAAAGGGCTCGGACAACGACCGCGTCGACATCGATCTTCCCGGCGTCCACATCCACGCCGACGGTAACGACAACGCAAAGGTGGATGTCGGCGGGGTGAGCGTCAACGCCCAGGACAGCGCGGCCAAGGCCGGTTCGACCGATTCGGTTTCGATCGCCGCGGGCCACCCCGGGACCAGCCGCGGCGGCGTCACGGTCGACGCCGCCGACAGCGGCGCGGAAATCCACGTCAACGAACCGGGCGGCGGCGTCCGCCTGATGGTCGTCCTGGCCTCCGACGCCGCCGGGCCCAACGGCTACAAGCTCGCGGGTTACGAGGCGCGGGGACCCGTGGGGGGTCCGCTGGTGGTGGCCTCCGCCAAGGCGAAGTCCGAAGACCACGACGAACTCTACCACGACATGAAGAAGCTCCTGGACCGCAACGTCGGAAGGTAGGGTGGCCCCGATCTCCTACGCGGCGGTCACCTCGACCACCTTATAGGTGAGGGGTCGCCCGTCTTCGTCGGTGACGGTGACATATTCGCCAACCGCGAAACGATGATCGCCGAGGCGATAGACCGGTTCGTCGTCGGCGCTGGCGCCATCTTCATAGTCGAAGAAC
Organism: Caulobacteraceae bacterium; assembly: GCA_013815405.1. Classification (GTDB taxonomy): domain Bacteria; phylum Pseudomonadota; class Alphaproteobacteria; order Caulobacterales; family Caulobacteraceae; genus Acaudatibacter. Next base: position 3,953 of record JACDGF010000086.1, read on the forward strand.
CAGCGGGCGCCGCCGCGGGCCAGCTTGCCGTCGAGGGGATCTTCGTCGGGCGCGAAGCGGCGGACGATGCAGGCCGCTTTGCACTTGGCGTAGGCCGCGGCGTCCAGATGACCATCGGCGGTGAGCGGCGCGGTCAGGGCATAGCCGCGATGATCGTCGCCGCCGGCGAATTCGGTGCCGGGGTTACGCGCCAGCCTCATGACGATTCGGGACAGGGCCATGGCATGCTCCGTGGGCGACTTCAGTGCGATAGGAAAAGGGACGGACCGTCGGCGTTAAGGAAGGTTCGCGTCGCGCCGCCGAAAATGAACTCCTGCAGGCGCGGGTGACCAAAGGCGCCCGAAACCAGGATTTCGGCGCCGACGGCCTTGGCGGCCTTCAACAGGGCGGGGGCAGGATCTCCCGCATCGGTCAGGATCTCGACCTCGCACGCGACCCCGCGCGCCGACAAAAAAGCGGTAAGGCGCGCCGGATCGAACTTGCGCGACGACGCGACCGGCGCCGCCAGCACCACGACCTTCGAGGCTTTCCGTAACAGGGGCAAGGCGGTGCGCATGGCTCGGCTCGCTTCCTTCCCGCCGTCCCACGCCACCGCGGCCACGCCGCCGACCTTGAGCCCGGGCCGGGCCACGATCGTGGGCCTCTGTTCGTCGCCGATGATCTGCTGGAAGGCCTCGGCGAGGGGCCCCTTCCCCCGGGCCGCTCCGTCATCGAACACCAGGACGTCCGCCAGGCGGCCCTCCATGGCCAGGGCCGCCCAGACCGGTGACTTTAGGGAAAGGAAACTCTTGCGCCCATAATCACAGGCGTCGAGGACCGCCCGGGCCGCGTTTTCACCCTCGGCGCACGCCTGGCGGATGCTTTCCACCGCCGTGGCCTGAACCCCGCCCATGAAACCGTCGCCCATCCAGGGGATCAGATCGGCGACATCGGCCGGTGCGTGAACGCAGGCCAGCTCCGCGCCGAAGGGTTCGGCGATCGCCAGGGCGGCGGCCACGATCCGCCGATCGCTTTCGCCGCCGGAAAGCGGCGCCATGATCTTAGCCCAGTCCATCCACCGCATCCTTCGCCGGCTCGGCCAAAGATCAGGACTGGCTCCCGCGCGTTGATCTTTGTCAAGCGATGCGCCATCTGGCCGTCCGACACCTGGGAAGGAATGGTCCGCTGACCAAAGGGGCGCAACGCCGGCGTGGAACAGCCCCCGCGCCCCGCGCCTGGCAACGGATGCTGTCGGGTCGCAGGCTCGATCTCCTCGATCCCTCCCCGATGGATATCGAGATCGAGGATATCGCCCACGGTTTGGCGCGTGTGGCGCGCTGGAACGGCCAGACCATCGGCGACCATCCGTTCAGCGTGGCGCAGCATTCCACCGTGGTCGAGGAGATCGCGGCCCGTCTCCAGCCGGGTCTGTCGCCGGCCTGGCGTCTCGCCGCCCTGCTCCACGACGCCGCCGAATATGTGATCGGCGACATGATATCCCCGTTCAAGGCGGCGCTGGGCCTCGACTACCAGACCTTCGAGGATCGTCTCGCCAGCGCGATTCACATCCGCTTCGGCCTGCCGGTGCGCACGCCGGCGCCGATCAAGGCGGTGATCAAGGCGGCCGACCGGGCCTGCGCCTTCCTGGAGGCGACCCAGCTGGCCGGCTTCACCCCGTCCGAGGCCCTGGGCCTGTTCGGCGCGCCGCCGCGGGGCTACGCGCCCATCCTCGAGCCCCTGGCCCCGCGCGAGGCCGAGGCGCGCTATGTCCAGCGGTTCCATGTGCTCTCCGAAGCGGCCGGCTACGCCTCCGTTCCCGCGGCGTTCGATACCGAATGACCACCACGGTCGTCATCGGCCTGTCGGCGGTGATCGTCGCCATGCGGGAGGGCGAGGGTTCGGTGCTGACCGTGCGGCCGCGCGACACGCGCACCGAGCAAACCTCCACCCTGGAGGGCCTGCCCTTCGGCCCGTTCGATCCCCACGATCACCGCACCTTCGAACTGGCGCTGCGCGAATTCGTCACCCGTCAGACGCGGTTCGCCCTGGGCTATGTGGAGCAGCTCTACACCTTCGGCGACAAGGGGCGTGACGCGCCCCTGGCCGATGTCGGGGCGGGGGCGGCGCGGGTGATCTCGGTCGGCTATCTCGCCCTGGCGCCGGCCGCAGTGGACACCCAGGCGCCGGAAACCGCCTGGTCGCCCTGGTCCCGGTTCTTTCCGTGGGAGGACTGGCGCGGCGGGAGACCCGGGTTGATCGACCAGGCGATCGTCCCGGTTCTGGAGGGCTGGGCGGGACGGTCGGCGCAGCGCCGCAGCCGCGCCCGCCTTCTGTTCGCCCAGGATAGCTCGCCCTGGAACGAGGAGCGGGTCCTGGATCGCTATGAGCTGCTCTATGAGGCGGGCCTCGCGCCGGAAGCCGCGCGGGATCGGGACCGCGCCCAGGGTGGCGTCCCGGCCGAGCCGGAAGCCCTGATCCCTGCGCTCGGCCAACCGATGATTTCCGATCACCGCCGCATCCTGGCCACGGCGCTGGGCCGCCTGCGCGGCAAGCTGAAATACCGGCCGGTGGTCTATGAGCTCATGGGTGCCGAATTCACCCTCTCCGACCTGCAAAGAACCGTGGAGGCTATCGCCGGCGTCGCGCTCCACAAGCAGAATTTCCGGCGCGTGGTCGAGCGCACCGCCCTGGTGGAAGGGGTGGGCCGCACGGACGCCGACACCGGCGGGCGGCCGGCCGAACTCTTTCGATTCCGCCGCGAGCTGCTCGCCGCGCGCCCCGCACCGGGATTGTCGCTGCCGCTGTTGCGCGAATGACCTACGCCCATGACCCATAGCCAGTTGAGGAGGCCCATCTTGAGCCAAGCCGCGGTCATCGCCGCCACAGGCCTCTACACTCCGCCGCACAGCATCTCCAACACGGAACTGGTGTCGGCCTTCAACGCCTACGTGACCTTGTTCAACAGCCTGAACGCCGCCGCCATCGCCGCAGGCGACGTCGAGGCCCTGGCCGCCTCGTCGGTGGAGTTCGTGGAGAAGGCCTCCGGGATCAAGTCGCGCTATGTGGTCGACAAGGCCGGCGTGATCGACCCGCGCGTCATGCGCCCTAACATCCCCGAACGGCCAAACGACAAGCTGTCGATCCTGGCCGAAATCGCCGTGGCGGCGGCGAAGGACGCTTTTGGCCGCTGGGACAAGGATCCGGACCAGATCGACGCGGTGATCTGCGCGGCCTCCAATATGCAGCGAGCCTATCCGGCCATGGCCATCGAGGTGCAGGACGCCCTGGGCATCGATGGGTTCGCCTTCGATATGAACGTGGCTTGTTCTTCCGCGACCTTCGGGATCAAGACGGCGGCGGACTATCTCGCCGCCGGGGAGGCGCGCGCCGTCCTGGTGGTCAATCCGGAGATCACCTCGGGCCACCTCAACTTTCGCGACCGCGACAGCCATTTCATTTTCGGCGACGTGGCCACCGCGGTGATCGTCGAGGCGGCCGACCGGGCGTCCGGCGGGTGGGAGATTCTGGGAACCCGGCTGAAGACCCGGTTTTCCAACAACATCCGCAACAATTTCGGCTTCCTCAACCGCTGCGCGCCCGAGGGCGCCGGCGCCGCGGACAAGCTCTTCGTTCAGGAAGGCCGCAAGGTCTTCCGCGAGGTCGTGCCGATGGTCGCCGAGATGATCGTGGGCCACGCCGCCGACCTGGGCATCGATCCCGCCGGCCTCAAGCGCCTGTGGCTGCACCAGGCCAATATCAACATGAACGCGCTGATCGGCCGCCGCGTCCTGGGGCGCGAGCCCACGGAGGAGGAGAACGTCATCATCCTCGACGAATTCGCCAACACCAGCTCGGCCGGCTCGATCATCGCCTTCCACCGCAAGAACGCCGATTTCCAGCTCGGCGAGACAGGCCTGATCTGCTCCTTCGGGGCGGGGTATTCGGCTGGGACGGTGTTCGTGCGCAAGCGGTAAAGTCGAGCGCGCTACAGATAGGCCCACACCGCCAGGC
>JACDGF010000087.1 GCA_013815405.1 Caulobacteraceae bacterium
GGCCAAGGCCGACCCGCGCCGGATCGCCGCCGATGTCGCGCAGTCCCTGGCCGCCGAGCCGGCCGTCGCCTCGGCGCAAGTGGCCGGACCGGGCTTCATCAATCTGCGGGTCAGGCCGGCGGCCCTGTCGGCCCGCGCCAACGCTCTGGCGGCCGATGATCGCGCGGGCGCCGGGCGCGTCGGGGTTCCGCGCCGGGTGATCGTCGACTACGCCGGGCCCAATGTCGCCAAGGAGATGCACGTCGGGCACCTGCGCGCCTCGATCATCGGCGAGGCGATCAAGCGGCTGTTCCGCTTTCGCGGCGACGAGGTCTTGGGGGACGCCCATTTCGGCGACTGGGGCTTCCAGATGGGCCTGCTGCTCATCGCCTGCGCCGACGCCGATCCGGCGGTAGGCGCCCTGCTGGAGCGGCTGGCGACCCAGCCGGCCGCCTTCGGCGAGGCCGACGAGGCGGCCATCGACGAGGACCTTTCGGCGCGCATCGGCCTGGACGACCTGGGCCGGCTCTATCCCGCCGCCGCCGCGAGGGCCAAGTCCGACGCCGCCTATCGTGAGCGCGCCCGGCGGGCCACCGCCGAGCTCCAGGCCGGCCGCTTCGGCCACCGCCAGGTCTGGCGTCACTTCGCCAAGGTCACGCGGGTCGCGCTGGAGCGCGATTTCGCGGCCCTGGGGGTCACCTTCGACCTGTGGCGCGGCGAGAGCGACGTCAATTCCCTGATCGAGCCGATGGTGGCCGAATTGAGCGACACGGGCCTGCTGGTGGAGGACGCGGGCGCCCGGATCGTCCGCGTGGCCCGGAGCGACGATCGCCGGGAGGTTCCGCCCCTGCTGGTGGTGTCGTCCGAAGGCTCGGCGATGTACGGCACCACCGATCTGGCCACCATCCTCGATCGGCGCCGCTTCTTCGACCCCGCCCTCACCCTCTACGTGGTCGACCAGCGGCAGGCGGATCATTTCGAGACGGTGTTCCGCGCCGCCTATCTCGCCGGATACGCCAGGCAAGGGGCGCTGGAGCACATCGGCTTTGGCACCATGAACGGCCCCGACGGCAAGCCTTTCAAGACCCGCGAGGGCGGCGTGCTCAAGCTGCGCGACCTGATCGACATGGCGCTGGAGAAGGCGCGCGAGCGGCTCCACGCCGCGCGCCTGGGCGACGCACTTTCGGCCGCGGCGTTCGACGACACCGCGCTGAAAGTGGGGGTGGCGGCGCTGAAATTCGCCGATCTGGTCAATTTTCGCGGGACGTCCTACGTCTTCGACCTCGACCGCTTTTCAAGCTTCGAGGGCAAGACCGGCCCCTATCTGCTCTATCAGGCGGTGCGGGTGAAATCCCTGATGCGCAAGGCGCACGCCGAGGGCGCGGCGGGCGGCGACATCGAGGTGGTCGAGCCCGCCGAACGCGACCTGGTGCTGCTGCTGGACGCCTTCGACCACACCCTGACCGAGGCCTACGCCAAGCGCGCGCCCAACCTGGTCGCCGACCACGCCTTTCGCCTGGCCCAGGCCTTCGCCCGATTCTATGGGTCCTGCCCCATCCTTGCCGCGCCTCTGCCCGCCACCCGCGCCTCGCGCCTGAGCCTGGCGGCGGTGACGCTCAGGCAGCTGGAGCTGGCCCTGGACGTGCTGGGGATCCCGGTTCCGGAGCGGATGTAGCTCGGACCAGCCGAAGTTGCAGGTCGGGGAGCGACTTGGGTCTCGAAGCGAAACTTGATTTGTACGAAACTTCGTACATATCAACCAAGGCTCTCTCGGAGATTGTCCATGAACGTCGTCAACTCATCCGACACCCGCGCCAATCTGAAAGCGGTCATGGACCGTGTAGTCCAGGATCGGGCGCCCGTCGTGGTGACGCGGCGAGGCGGCGAGTCCGTGGTCATCGTCTCCCTGGCGGACTGGACCGCCATGGAGGAAACATCGCATCTGCTGTCCACGCCGAGGAACGCCGGCCGCTTGCGCGAGGCCGTCGGGCAGCTCGACGCGGGTCGGGGCGTGGAGCGCGCGCTCGCCAAGGAATGAATCTCGTCTTCGCCGATCGAGCCTGGGAGGACTATCTCCATTGGCAGGCGAACGACACCACCATCCTCGACCGGTTGAATGGTCTCATCGAGGAATGCCGCCGCGATCCCTTCAGGGGAACCGGCAAGCCCGAGCTCCTGAAGGGCGACCTGAAAGGCTGGTGGTCGCGCCGCATCACCCTCGAGGATCGCCTCGTCTACAGGATCGCCGGTTAGGCCGCGGATCGGCGATTTGAGATCGCGCAGTGTCGCTTTCACTATTGAATCGGGTGGTGGCATCCGGCTTGACTTCGTCCCACCGCTCCCCCAGTTTCCGCGCGGCTCTCGCGGGAGAGGCCGGGCCTTGCGACGGGCTCGGCGCCGAAGGCGCAACCGCCCCGGAAACGCTCAGGCAAAAGGACCGCGAGGGCCAGACAAACGCTGGAAAGAGGCGGCCCGTCTTCTCTCGATCGAGGAGGCGGGACGGCTCGCCGAAGGAGCAGGGGCCGGTGGCCCGAAATCTCTCAGGCCCAAGGGACAGCGGGGGCGCGCGAGCGGCGGACCGTCCGCCGACGCGTGACCGTCCGCGGAGCCCCTAGTGTCCGATGAAGCCCTGAAATCCACCCCGCTCACGGCCGCCCATCGGGAGTTGGGCGGGCGCATGGTCGCGTTCGCCGGCTATTCCATGCCCGTGCAATACCCGCGTGGCATCCTCAAGGAGCACCTGTGGACGCGGGAGAAGGCGGGGGCGTTCGACGTTTCCCATATGGGCCCGGCGTTTCTCGAACTCACCGCGCGCAGCGGCGACCGGGAGGCCGATCACCGCGCGGTCGCCGCCCTGGCCGAAGCCCGGGTGTGCGGCGACATCGCCGGCCTCGCGCCCGGCCAGTTGCGCTACACCCTGCTGCTGAACGCTGACGGCGGTATCGCCGATGACCTGATGATCGGTCGTCCGCTGAGCCCCGGGCGACAGGGCATGCTCTATATCGTGGTCAACGCGGCCACCAAGGATGCGGACTTCGCCGCCCTGGCCTCGGCCGCCGGCGACCGCGCGCGGCTGATCCGCGCCGACGACCGCGCCCTCATCGCCCTGCAGGGCCCGGCGGCGGCCGATGTCCTGTTCGACGTCCTGCCCCGGGCGGCGGATCTGCGCTTCATGACCTTCGACCGCATTGAATACCAGGGCCACGCCCTGATCGTCTCGCGCAGCGGTTACACCGGCGAGGACGGTTTCGAGATCCTGGTTCCGGCCATGATCGCGGCCCGGTTCTGGAAACGCCTGCTGGCCGACGACCGGGTGGCGCCCATCGGCCTGGGCGCGCGGGATTCCCTGCGCCTGGAAGCGGGGTTGCCCCTTTACGGGCATGACCTCGACGAGACGGTATCTCCGATCGAGGCCAACCTCGCCTTCGCGGTATCCCGCCGTCGCCGCCGCGAGGGGGGGTTTCCCGGCGCCGCGCGCCTCGCCCGGGAACTGGCGAAGGGAACGGCGCGGGTGCGGGTTGGCCTGAAGGTTCTGGACGGCGCCCCGGCGCGCGAAGGCGCAGTGATCACCGACGAGACGGGCTCGACGGTCGGTGCGGTCACCAGCGGAGGCTTTTCGCCCTGCCTCGGGGCGCCCATCGCCATGGGCTTCGTTCCCCCCCCCCTCTCGGCGCCGGGAACCCGGTTGAATGTCGTCGTCCGTGGCAGGCTCCAGGCCGCCGACGTCACTGCCTTGCCCTTCGTTCCCCACCGCTATCGCCGGGCCGTCCGAGCCTAGGAAGAGGATTTACCCATGCGCTTCACCAAGGACCATGAGTGGGTCGAGCTGGCCGGGGATACCGCCACCATCGGCATCACCGTCTACGCGGCCGAACAACTGGGCGATGTTGTGTTCGTCGAGCTGCCGGCGGCGGGCAAGGCGGTGAAGCCGGGCGACGCCCTGGCCGTGGTCGAGAGCGTCAAGGCCGCCTCGGACGTCTTCGCCCCGATCGGCGGCGAGGTCACCGCCGCCAACGACGCCCTTTCAGGCGCCCCCCAGACGGTGAACGAGGCGCCCGAGGCGGCTGGCTGGTTCGTCAAGCTGAAGGTCGCCGACGCCGCCGAGGTCGACGCGCTGATGGACCGCGCGGCCTACGACGCGTTCTTGAAGACGCTGTAGGGATTTTTTGGTGGGACCGAACCCCTTTGTCCAGAACGTCATGGCCGGGCGCCGGTCCCGGCCATCCATGACCCCGATGCGAGCCATGGTCGCGTTCGTCCCCCGACGGGATCTGGGGGACCACTCCGCGGAAGGTGATCATAGACCCCCGGGACTGACGCCCGGGGGTGACGTTTTGGGTGGGAAAGGCGCCCGACGCGCCGATTTGGCCGGAAGCCTCGGACCGCGGAGTTTCTCTTAAGATGCGCTATCTTCCTCTCACCGACGCCGATCGGGCGGACATGCTGGCGGTTATCGGCGCCGCGGATATTGACGCCCTCTTCGTCGACGTGCCGAAGGCGGCGCGCCTCGATGGGCCGGTCGATCTGCCCGGGCACGCGGGGGAACTGGCGGTGGAACGAGCCCTGGGCGCCCTGGCCGGCCAGAACCGCGCCGCCGGGGCCGGGCCGTTCTTCTGCGGGGCCGGGGCCTACCGCCACCACGTTCCCGCCAGCGTGGACCACCTGATCCAGCGCTCGGAATTCCTGACCAGCTACACGCCCTACCAGCCCGAGATTTCCCAGGGCACGCTCCAGGTGCTGTTCGAATTCCAGACCCAGGTGGCGGCCCTGATGGGCCTGCCGGTGGCTAACGCCTCGATGTACGATGGATCCACCGCCTGCGCCGAGGCGGTGATGATGGCCGCGCGGGTCACCGGCCGGCGCAAGGCGGTGCTGTCGGGCGGCCTGCATCCCCACTATGCCCAGACCGCTCACACCCTGGCCCATTCGGCGGGCGTCGAGACGCGGCGGCTGGGGGCGGCGGTCGACGCCGAACGCGCGGTGGTCGAGGCCATCGACGAGGGGACCGCCTGCGTCGTGGTCCAGACCCCCAATGTCTTCGGCACGGTCACCGACGTCACCGCCATCGCCGAGGCCGCCCACGCCGCGGGCGCCCTGATCATCGTGGTGGCGGCCGAGGCGGTGTCCCTGGGCCTGCTCAAATCCCCCGGCGAGATGGGCGCGGACATCGCCGTGGCCGAAGGCCAGTCGATCGGCAATGGCCTCAATTTCGGCGGCCCTTACGTCGGCCTGTTCGCCTGCCGCGAGGCCCTGACGCGCCAAATGCCGGGACGCCTCTGCGGCGAGACCGTGGACGCCGAGGGCCGGCGCGGCTTCGTGCTCACCCTCTCCACCCGCGAACAGCACATCCGCCGCGACAAGGCGACTTCCAACATCTGCACCAATTCGGGCCTGTGCGCGCTGGCCTTCTCCATTCACATGTCCCTGCTGGGCGGGGCGGGCCTCAGAGCCCTGGCCGAGGAAAACCACGCCCAGGCGAGGGCTTTGCACGCCGCCCTGGCCGCCCCGCCCGGCGTCGAGATCCTCACCCACCGCTATTTCAACGAATTCGCCCTTCGCCTGCCCCGCCCGGCGGCGGAGGTGGTGGAGTCCCTCGCCGCCAAGGGCATCCTCGCCGGCGTGCCGTTCTCCAGGCTCGACCCCGAAGCGGGGCTCGGCGACGTGCTTCTGGTCTGCGCCACCGAAATGACGACGGCTGAGGACATCGCCGCCCTCGCTTCGGCCCTGAAGGCGGAGATCACTCCATGAACGCGGTGCCGGGCGTGGGGCGCCCGACCCGGCCCGACGCCGTCGCGTCCCCGGCGGCGCCCGCCCACCCCGGCAAGGGCCTCGCGCAGGACGAGCCCCTGATCTTCGAACTGGGCGGCTGGGACAAGACCGGTGTCGATTTTTCCGCCAAGGCGCGGGGCGGCGATCGGGATTCCTCGGACCTGGAAGGCCTGACGCGCGCCGTTCCGCTGCGTCTCCCGGGCCTGTCCGAACCGGAGACCCTGCGCCACTATGTGCGCCTATCGCAGAAGAACCACGCCATCGACCTGGCGCTCTATCCGCTCGGTTCCTGCACCATGAAACACAATCCGCGCATGGGCGAAAAGCTGGCACGCCTGGCGGGGTTCGCCGACATCCACCCCCTGCAGCCGATCTCCACCGTCCAGGGCGCCCTGGCGCTGATGGGCCAGCTTGCCCATTGGCTCAAGACCCTCACCGGCATGCCGGCGATCGCCCTTTCTCCCAAGGCCGGCGCGCACGGCGAGCTTTGCGGCCTGCTGGCCATCCGCGCCGCCCACGAGGCGCGGGGCGACGCCCGCAAGACGGTGCTCGTCCCGACCTCCGCCCACGGCACCAACCCGGCCACCGCCGCCCTGGCCGGCTATCAGGTGGCGCAGATCGCCCAGACCGCCGACGGCCATGTGGACCTTGCCGACCTGGCGGGCAAGCTGCATCCCGATGTCGCCGCGGTGATGGTCACCAACCCCAATACCTGCGGCTTGTTCGAGCGCGACGTCATCGAGATCGCCCGCCTGACCCACGAAGCGGGCGCCTACTTCTATTGCGACGGAGCCAATTTCAACGCCATCGTCGGGCGGGTGCGGCCCGGCGACCTGGGCGTCGACGCCATGCACATCAATCTGCACAAGACCTTTTCCACGCCCCACGGCGGCGGCGGGCCGGGGGCCGGCCCGGTGGTGCTCAGCGCCGCCCTGGCGCCCTACGCCCCCATCCCCTGGCTGACCCAGGGCGAGGCGGGCTTCGATCTGACCGAGGAGGCGACGGGGGGCGCCAAGTCGAGCGTCGGGCGGATGTGCGCCTTCCACGGCCAGATGGGCATGTTCGTGCGCGCCCTGGCCTATATGAAGAGCCACGGCTCCGACGGGCTGCTGCGGGTCGCCGAGGACGCCGTCCTCAACGCCAACTACGTCAAGGCCCGGCTGTCGGGCGTCATGACCGCGTCCTATCCAGATGGGCCGTGCATGCACGAGGTTCTGTTCGACGATCGATGGCTGGAAGGGACGGGCGTCTCGACCCTCGATTTCGCCAAGGCGATGATCGACGCCGGCTTCCATCCCATGACCATGTATTTTCCCCTGGTCGTCCGCGGGGCGATGCTGATCGAGCCCACCGAAACCGAGTCCCGGCGCGAGCTCGACCGCTTCTGCGACACCCTGCTGGACCTTGCCGCCGCCGTCCGCGCCCGCGACGTGGAACGCTTCAAGGGCGCCCCCTTCCACGCCCCCCTGCGCCGCCTCGACGAGACCCTGGCGGCGAGGAAGCCGCGGCTGGCCTGGACGCTGTAGTCGCGTCTTTTATGAAAACCGGCTCGCCAGACCCTTCAGCCCCGCGTCGATCAGCGGGTCGGTGGTGGCGCCGGCGATGCGGGCGGCGAGGACGGTCTCGGCGGCGTGGGCGGCGAGGTCGGCGGCGGCGGCCTTGACCTCCGCGGCGGCCTGGGCTTCCGCCACGGCGATCTTGCGCTCCGCCAACTGGCCCATGCGCCTGATCTCCTCTTCAAGTTCGAGCACCGCCAGGCCGCGCAGGCGTTCGGCGTCGGCCTGGGCGTCGGCGAGCATCTCGGCCGCCGCGCGGTCGGTCTCCTCGCGCTTGACCTTGATCTCTTCGAGCAGGGCGCGCGCCTCGTCGCGCAGCAGAGCCGCCTCGTCGAGTTGAGCCTGGACCTTGGCGCCGGCGTCGTCGAGCGCCTGGACCGCCATGCGCGGCACCTTTGCGCGCCAGAGGATGAAGGCGAACGCCAGGAGGGCGATGAAGATCCAGAAGTGGGCGTCCTGGGGATTAATCAGCGCGGACAAGGCCCTCGAGCTCCTCTAAACGTGCCCGGCCGTGGCGGGGTCGCCCAGGGCCTGTTCGACCTCGGCGCCGGTCGCCGCCGCGCCGCTGAGCCTCTCGACCATGGCCGCCGCGGTCCCCGCCGCGATGGCGCGCACGTGGCCCATGGC
>JACDGF010000088.1 GCA_013815405.1 Caulobacteraceae bacterium
AATACGTCCTGCTCATCCTGCTCATGGACAACAACGGCGAGGGCGGCACACTCACGCTGATGGCCCTCGTCCAGCGCGCAATGGGCCATAGGGCTGGGGTCATCACTGGGCTCGGCATGATCGGGGCGGCGCTGTTCTACGGCGACGCGATCATCACCCCGGCGATCTCCGTGCTCTCGGCGGTGGAGGGCCTCAAGACCGCGCCGGCGCTGACCACGGTCGTCACCCCGTCGGTGGAGCTCACCATTTCCCTGGCGCTGCTTATCGGGCTCTTCCTGGTCCAGTCGCGGGGCACGGCCAAGGTGGCGGCGCTGTTCGGCCCCATCTGCCTCGTCTGGTTCGTCGCCATCGCCGCCCTGGGCCTGGCCCACATCGCCGACGCGCCGGGAATCCTGCTCTCGTTCAATCCCGTTTGGGGGCTCCAATTCCTGTCCCATCACGGGCTGATCGGCGTCTTCGTCCTGGGATCGGTGTCCCTGACCATCACCGGGGCCGAGGCGCTGTACGCCGACATGGGCCACTTCGGCCGCGGTCCGATCCGGGCGGCGTGGGTCGCGGTGGTCTTCCCCGCCCTGGCGCTCAACTACCTGGGCCAGGGCGCCTTCGCGCTGAAGTTCCTTTCGACCGCGGCGGGGCGCGCCGGGATCGGCGACCAGGACTGGTTCTTCCTGATGGCCCCGGCGGCGCTGCGCGTGCCGCTTGTCGTTCTGGCCACCGCCGCGGGGATCATCGCCAGCCAGGCGGTGATCAGCGGGGCCTATTCCCTGTCGAGCCAGGCCATGCAGCTGGGCCTGCTGCCGAGGCTGACCGTGCGGCGAACCTCCGACACCCAGGCCGGGCAGATCTATCTGCCGACGATCAACCTGCTCTTGATGATCGGGGTGATCCTCCTGGTCAGCATCTTCAAGAACTCCGCCGCCCTGGCCAACGCCTATGGCCTGGCGGTGACCGGCACCATGGCGGTGACCACGGCCCTGGCCACGGTGGTGGTGCGGCGCAAATGGAAATGGAGCGTGTGGCGGACCGCCCTGCTCATCGTGCCCCTCCTGGCCGTCGACCTCGCCTTTTTGTCGGCCAATTCCCTGAAGCTGCTCTCGGGCGGCTGGGTCCCGCTGGCGATCGGCGCGGGCGTGGTGGGGGTGATCGCAACCTGGATAAGGGGAAGCCGGATCCTGACCTTCGAATCACACCGCGATCGCATCGCCCTGACGGATTTCCTGGCCTCCCTGGAGCGCCGCCCGCGCCAGCGCGTGCCCGGGACGGCGGTCTATCTGACCTCGGATCCCACGGTCACCCCCAGCGCCTTGCTGCATAACCTCAAGCACAACCGGGTGCTGCATGAGCGCAACGTCGTCCTCACCGTCCGCACCGCCGATCAGCCCCGCGTCGCGCCGGAGGAGCGCGCGAGCGTCACGACCTTGAGCGACTCCTTCGTGGCCGTCACCCTGCTGTTCGGCTTCATGGAGCGCCCCAAGGTGCCGGCCGCCCTGCGAGACCTGTCCGTGGAGGGGGTGGCCTTCGACGCCATGCAGACCTCCTATTTCCTCGGCCGGCGCACCATCGTGACCGGCCACGATCAGGGTCTGCGGCTTCTCCAGGATCGCCTGTTCATCGCCCTGGCGCGCAATTCCGCCGACCCCAGCGCCGTCTTCGCCATACCGCCCGGCCGCGTGGTGGAGATGGGCGTCCAGGTCTCGGTCTAGGCGTTCGCCTTTCGCCGCCGGCGGAGCCGCCTTTATATCGCGTTTATCCCGCGGCCCGAGAATACGCGGCGAACTTTTATGGGCGTTCCGCCTAGTAACAGCCTCCCAAACCGGAGGCTGGCCATGGACTTGATCTACATCTCGATCGGCATGGGCCTGTTCGTCGCCTTCGCGCTCTACGTCGAATTCCTCGGGCGCACCTGACCCATGATCATCGCCATCCTCTACGCGGCCGGGGCGGTCGCGGTCACCGTCTACATGCTCGTCGCGCTGATCAGCCCCGAAAAGTTCTAGCAAACCGGACACCGTCCCATGACTATTCAAGGTTGGGCCGAGATCGCCCTGACGATCAGCCTCGCCGTCGGCCTGGGCTGGCCGCTGGGCGCCTATATGGCGCGGGTGTGGCAGGGCCAGGCGACCTGGCCGGACCCGGTTCTGAAGCCCGCCGGGCGCCTGTTCGGCCGATGGGCCGGCGTCGATCCCGAAAAGGGTCAGAACTGGCGCGCCTACGCCTTTTCCCTGCTCGCCTTCAGCGCCGCCGCGTTCCTGTTCCTGTTCGCCATCCTGAGGCTGCAGGGCCATCTGCCGTTCAATCCCCAGGGCTTCGCCGGCATGTCGCCGGATCTTGCGTTCAACACCGCCATCAGTTTCGTCACCAACACCAACTGGCAGTTCTATTCGGGCGAGAGCGCCGCAAGCAATTTTGCCCAGATGGCCGGGCTCGCGGTGCAGAACTTCGCGTCCGCGGCGGCCGGGATCGCGGTGGCCGCCGCGCTCGCCCGCGCCTTCGCCGCCAACCGCGGCGAAAGCCTCGGCAACTTCTGGACCGACCTCTATCGCATCACCTTCTATATACTTCTGCCGTTCTCGGTCCTCATCGCCCTGGCCCTGGTCGCCCTGGGCGTGCCCCAGTCCCTGCTCGCCAATGTGGACGCCCACACCCTCGAGGGCGCCAAACAGACCATCACCCTGGCGCCGGTCGCCAGCCAGGAGGCGATCAAGCAGCTCGGCACCAACGGCGGGGGGATCTTCAACGCCAATTCCTCCCACCCCTTCGAAAACCCGGGCGCGATCAGCAATTTGATCGAGATGGCAGCCATGAACATGCTGGGCTTCGCCTGCGTGGTAGCCTTCGGCCGGGTGACAGGCCTGCGCAAGGAAGCCCGCGCCCTGGTGGTCGTCATGGCGATCATGGTGAGCGGCGCCGCGTCGGCGATCTACGTGGCCGAATCCCAGCCGACGCCGGCGCTGGTGGCGGCTCACGTCCAGACGACCCCCAACATGGAAGGCAAGGAAGTCCGCTTCGGCGCCCCCTCCACGGCCGTATGGGCCGCCATGACCACCGGCGCCTCCGACGGCGGGATCAATGGATGGCACGAGAGCTTCACCCCGGCGGGCGGGGGCGTGGCGATGTTCATGATCCAGCTGGCCGAAATTCTGCCGGGCGGCGTCGGCTCGGGCCTCTACGGCATCATCGTCATGGCCCTGGTGGCGGTGTTCGTCGCCGGGCTGATGGTCGGTCGCACGCCCGAATACCTGGGCAAGAAGATCGAGGCCCGGGAGATGAAGCTGGCCATGCTGGCTTTCCTGATCCTGACCGCCTCGATCCTGGGCTTCGCCGCCGTCGCCGCCGTCCTGCCCATGGCGCTGAAGACCGTCTCGACCACGGGACCCCATGGCCTGTCGGAGATCCTCTACGCCTACAGTTCGGCTACCGGGAACAATGGCTCGGCGTTCGGCGGCCTGGGCGGCAGCCCTTACTGGAACACGACCATGGGCATCGCCATGGCGCTCGGGCGCTTCGGCTACGCCCTGCCGGTGCTGGCGATCGCCGGCGGCCTGGCCGCCAAGCCCAAGCTCACGCCCACCGCCGGCACCCTGCCGACCCACGGCGCCCTCTTCGTGGGCCTGCTGATCGGGGTGATCCTGATCCTGGGCGGCCTGCAATACTTCCCGGCCCAGGCCCTGGGGCCGATCGTCGAGCAGTTCCAAATGCTCGCCCTGACCAAATCCTGATCTTTCTCGAACAGGGAACGCCGGTTTCATGCCTTCCGCCGTCACCGCCGCCGGGCCGCGGGGGCCCATGCTCCGGCGCGCCGGGCTCGACGCCTTGGTCAAGCTCGACCCGCGCAAGCTCGTCGGGAATCCGGTCATCCTGGCCACCGAGGTCGTCGCCGTCCTGGCCACCGCTTCGGTGGTGGACGCCGTCATCAATCATACGGCGGCCCTGTTCGCCCTGCAGATCGCGCTTTGGCTGTGGGCCACGGTGCTCTTCGCCAACTTCGCCGAGAGCGTGGCCGAGGGCCGCGGCAAGGCGGCCGCCGACAGCCTGCGCGCCGCCCGGGTCACCACCCAGGCCAAGCTGATCAAGAACATGTCGAGCGGGCTGACCGTTCTCACCCCCTCCCACGAACTTAGCCCGGGCGACATCGTGCTGGTGGAAGCCGGCGACGTGATGCCGGCGGACGGCGAGATCGTCGAGGGCGTGGCCTCGGTCAACGAATCCGCGATCACCGGAGAATCCGCGCCTGTCATCCGCGAGAGCGGCGGCGACCGCTCGGCGGTGACGGGGGGGACGACGGTGGTCTCCGACTGGCTGAAGGTGCGGGTGACTTCCGGGCCGGGATCGAGCTTTCTCGACCGCATGATCGCCATGGTCGAAGGGGCGAATCGCCGAAAGACGCCCAATGAGATCGCCCTGGCGGTGCTCCTGGCCGGCCTCACCCTGGTGTTCATGATCGCGGTGTTCACCCTGCTGGGCCTGGGCCAGTACGCCGGGGTCAAGCTCGACCCGATCGTCCTGGGCGCGCTCTTCATCTGCCTCATCCCCACCACCATCGGCGGCCTGCTCTCGGCCGTCGGCATCGCCGGCATGGATCGCTTGCTGAGGGTCAATGTCCTGGCCGCCTCCGGCCGGGCCGTGGAGGCCGCCGGAGACGTCGACACCCTGCTGCTGGACAAGACCGGCACCATCACCTTCGGCAACCGCATGGCCACCGAGATCGTCGCCGCGCCGGGCGTGCCGGACGAGCGGGCGCTGCGAGCGGCCGTCATGGCCTCCCTCGCCGACGAGACTCCCGAAGGCCGCTCGATCCTGGAACTGGCGCGGGAAAAACACAACCTGGTCGAGTTGGCTCCAGCCGACGCCGCCTCGATCCCCTTCAGCGCCACGACCCGCCTCTCCGGCCTGGACAGCGCGGAAGGCCTATGGCGCAAGGGCGCGGTGGACGCCGTCTACAGGCTGGTCGGCCTTACCCCCCAGGAGGTTCCCAGCGAGGTGGCCGCCGTGGTGGACCGCATTTCACGGTCGGGCGGGACGCCGCTGGCCTGTGCGGAAGGCGGCAAGCTGATGGGGGTCATCCACCTCAAGGACGTGGTCAAGCCCGGGGTGAAGGACCGTTTCGCCGACCTGCGCCGCATGGGCCTGCGCACGGTGATGATCACCGGCGACAATCCGGTCACCGCCGCGACCATCGCCTCCGAAGCGGGGGTGGACGATTTCCTGGCCGAGGCCACGCCCGAGGACAAGCTGCGCCTGATCCGCGAGGAGCAGGGCAAGGGCCGGCTGGTGGCCATGTGCGGCGACGGGTCCAACGACGCCCCGGCCCTGGCCCAGGCCGACGTGGGCGTGGCCATGCAGACCGGCACCCAGGCGGCCCGCGAGGCCGGCAACATGGTCGACCTGGACAGCGACCCCACCAAGCTGATCGAGATCGTCGAGGTCGGCAAGCAGCTGCTGATCACCCGCGGCGCCCTGACCACGTTTTCGATCGCCAACGACGTCGCCAAGTATTTCGCGATCATCCCGGCGATGTTCGTGGTCGCCCTGCCGGCGCTGGGCGCGATCAACATCATGCGGCTTTCAAATCCTCATAGCGCGATCCTGTCGGCGGTCATCTTCAACGCCCTGGTGATCATCGCGCTCATCCCGCTGGCCTTGCGCGGGGTTCGGTATCGGGCGATCGGCGCCGGCGCGCTCCTGTCGCGCAATCTGCTGATCTATGGGCTGGGCGGCGTGATCGCGCCCTTCATCGGCATCAAGGCGATCGACCTTCTGATCCATGCCGTCAATCTCGCTTAGGGAGGCGCACTCGATGTTCCAGCTCATTCGCCCGGCCGTCGTGACGATGGCGCTGTTCACCCTTATCCTGGGCCTCGGCTATCCGCTGGCCATCACCGCGATGGCCGGCCTGGCCTTTCCGGATCAGGCCGGCGGGAGCTTGGCGTGGGACGCCGCCGGCCATGTGATCGGTTCGCGGCTGCTGGCCCAGGGCTTCGCGAAGCCGGAATACCTCCACCCCCGGCCCTCCGCGGCCGGAAATGGCTACGACCCCATGAACTCCGCGGGTTCCAACCTGGGCCCCTTGGACGAGAAGCTGATCGATCGGGTGAAGACCGATGCGATCGCCATCGCCAAGGACGCCGGCGGCGCGCCGATACCCGCCGACGCGGTGACCACCTCCGCCAGCGGGCTGGATCCGGACGTCTCGCCGCAAAACGCCCGCATGCAGGCCGCCCGCATCGCGGCCCATCGCGGGGTGGCCACGCAAGAGATCCAGACCGTCATCGACACCAACCGGCAGGACCCCCTGCTCGGGTTCATCGGCCAACCGCGGGTGAACGTGCTGGCCGTCAACCGCGCCCTCGACGCGCGCTATCCGGTGGCCCAACCTAAGGGGCCATGACGCCCGACGAACCGATCCGCCCCGACCCGGACGCCCTGCTGGCGCACGCCAAGCGTCAGGCGAGGGGACGGCTCAAGGTCTATCTCGGCATGGCGCCGGGGGTGGGCAAGACCTTCGAAATGCTGAGCGCCGGCGGCCGGCGCAAGCGCGAGGGCGAGGACGTCGTGGTGGGCGTGGTCGAAACCCATGGCCGCCGGGAGACCGAGGACCTGCTCGAGGGGCTCGATGTCCTCCCCCGCCAGCCGATCGAATACCGCGGGCGCCAGCTCCTGGAGTTCGACCTCGACGGGGCCCTGGCGCGCAGGCCGGGCCTGCTGCTGGTGGACGAGTACGCCCACTCCAATGCACCCGGGTCGCGGCACCCCAAGCGCTGGCAGGACGTGGAGGAGCTGCTGGCCGCCGGCGTCGACGTGTGGACCACGCTCAACGTCCAGCACCTGGAGAGTCTCGTCGACGTGGTGTGGAAGGTCACCGGGGTAAAGGTCCGCGAGACCGTCCCGGACTCGGCCCTCTCGGCCGCCGACGAGGTCGAACTGGTCGACCTCACGCCGGCCGAACTGCGCGAACGGCTGCACGCCGGCAAGGTCTATGTGCCGGAGACCGCGCGCCTGGCGTCGGACAACTTCTTCAAGCCGGAGAACCTCACCGCGCTTCGGGAGATGGCCTTGCGGCGGGCCGCCCAGACGGTGGACGACCAGCTCGTCGGCGCCATGCGCCGCCAGGGCATCGAAGGCCCGTGGGCGGCGGGCGAGCGGATCCTGGTCCTGATCGCCGGCGACGGGACGGCCGGCGCCCTGGTGCGCGCCGGCCGAAGGCTCGCCGATCTGATGAAGGACGCGCCCTGGACGGTCGCCCACGTCGAGCGGCCCAACCGTCCCACCGCGGACGCTCGCTCGGCGCGCCGGATCGCCGAGGCGTTCAAGACCGCCGAGCAACTGGGCGGCACGACGGTCGTGCTCACCGGCGACGACGTGCCCGATACCGT
Organism: Caulobacteraceae bacterium; assembly: GCA_013815405.1. Lineage (GTDB taxonomy): Bacteria > Pseudomonadota > Alphaproteobacteria > Caulobacterales > Caulobacteraceae > Acaudatibacter. The sequence continues at coordinate 7,374 of JACDGF010000088.1, forward strand.
CCTGGCCTTCGCCGGCCGCAACAACGTCACCCAGATTGTCATGGGCAAGTCCCCCCCCAGCCTGTGGCGCGTGGCCACCGGCCGCTCCCTGGATTACGCCCTCCTGCGCCGTTCCGGTGGGGCGGCGCTTCACTTCGTCGGCCCGGGCGCTCCGGACGCGGATCAGATGGAACTGGCGGCGGCCAAGGGCCGCGCGAGCGGCGACGGCGTCGGCTATCTGGGCGCCGCGGCGCTGGTCGCGGCGGTGAGCGCCCTGGCGGCGGTGCTCGACCGCTGCACCACGGGCGCGGATCTCGGGATGATCTTCCTGGCCAGCGTGCTGGTCGCCGGGCTCGCCTGGGGCCTGAGACCGGCCCTGCTGGCGGCGGCGGCGGCCATCACCTGCTACAACTTCTTTTTCCTCGAGCCGCGTTTCAGCTTCGCCATCGGCCATGCCACCGACATCCTGACCTTCGCCATCTTCATCGCCGCGGCCGGCGCGACCGGCTGGCTGACCGGCCGGGTGCGCGATCAGGCCCGGCTTTCCTCACGCCGGGCGTCGG
>JACDGF010000089.1 GCA_013815405.1 Caulobacteraceae bacterium
GGCCTGACGCGGTTGGCGTCGGCCTCGCTGAGCTGGAAGGCCACCGCCAGGCCGCCGGGCCGGGCGACCGCGCCGATGAGTTGGCCCTTGGTCACCGGCCCGCCCGCGTGCGGCCCCGGCCCCGGCGCGTCGCCCTTGTCCGAGGGCGGATGGACCATGACCCCCGACGCCGGCGCGCGCACGACCGCGCCGGCGCGCTGGGCCTCGACCTCGGCCAGGCGGCCGCTGGCGTTGCCCAGCTCGATGGCCGTCACCCGGCGATTGGATCCTTCACCCCGCTTGAGCGCCGACGCCAAATCCTGCCGGGCCGCCGCCAGCCCCATGCGCTGGCTCCTGGCCTGCTGGAGGGCGCCCTCGTATTCGTCCCGCGCCACCAACCCCCGGTCCAGCAGGCCCTTGGTCTCTGCTGTCTTACGCTCGGTGTCCTTCAGGTCGGCGGCGGCCTGGGCCTCCGCCCGCCTGGCCTGGGAGACCTCCGGCCCGCTGGCCCAGCCGGCCATGTCGGAAGCCGCCTGGGAGGCCTTGAGGAACTCCGCCCGGGCCTCGTTGCGCCGATGGTCGATTTCAGTGGTGTCGAGCACCGCCAGCACTTGGCCCTGGGCCACCGGATCCCCGTAGGTAAAACGCAAGGACCTGACGACGCCGTCGAAAGGGGCGCTCACCGCGACCACGTCTCCGGGCGTCACCGTCCCGACCACGCTGATCGTCGCGGCGAAGGGCTTGGGCTGGATGACCGCGCTCTGTTCGCCGGCCCCGGCCTTGGCGGCCCCCGTTGGGCCGGGCTGGAGCCCCAGGAAGGCGATCATGCCCAGAACCACGACGATGCCGGCCCAGAACACCATGGCGCGGCGCGATCGCCAGGAGGCGGGAAGGTTCATGTCGGCGGCCATGGCGCCGCCTTTAGAGCGTATGACGGCTCGCGCCTAGCTGGCGCCCCCTCCCCCCCGACTTCCCGCCGCCGCTCTAGTCCGCCCTGAGCGCCTCGATCGGATTTAGCCGGGAGGCCTTGATCGCGGGGTAGAGGCCGAAGGCGACGCCGACCAGCGCCGCGACGCCGGGGCCGAGCGGCAGGACCCACGGGGCGAGGCTGAAGGTCCAGCCCGAGGCCCGGGCGGTCACCAAGGCGGCTATCAACCCGGCCGCCAGGCCGGCGACGCCACCGACGAAGGCCAGGGTCGCGGCCTCGATGAGGAACATCAGCTGAATGTCGCGCGGCGTGGCGCCGATGGCGGCCCGAAGCCCGATCTCCCGGCGCCGCTCCATCACCCCCATCAGCATGACGTTCATCACCCCGATCCCGCCGACCAGCAGGGAGATGGCCCCCACGGCGGTGAGCAGCTGGCTGTGAATGGCTTTTTGGGCGTTCAGGCCGCGGATCAGGTCCCGGGCGCTGATCACCTGAAGGACGGCGGTGGGATTGGCCAGGCGCGCGACGATGCGCGCGCCGGCGGTTTTGGCGTCGGCGGTGGGGCGCAGATCGATCAGGGCCGTGGTCGGCTTGGCCGAATCCATGACGCGGCCGGCGCCGGCCAGGGGGATCATCACCGCGTTGTTGACGTCGGTCGGGTCAAGGGCGGTGAAGGGCAGCGGCCCCAGAACACCCACGACCTGGAAGACATAGCCCTTGACGCGAACCGCTGAACCGAGAGTCAGGGGGGCGCCGGGAGCGGAGAGCTTCCGCGCCGCCTGATCGCCGACCACCGCCACCAGATTGCCGTCGTCGATCGGGGCGATGAACCGGCCGTCGGCGACCCGCAGGCTCATCAGGCGCGGCAGGTCGGGGGTCACGGCGGCAATTCCCAGTTCGGCTTGGCGTTCGCCGGCGAGGATCGTGTCATGGTCCGCCGTCAGGGGCGCCGCGGCGATCACGTCCGGGTCGCTCGCCGTCAGGTGTTCGATGGCGTGGCGATCCAGCTCTCCGACGGGATAATTGCCCGCCGGCATGGCGTGGATCTGCAGCATATCGACGCCCAGGTGGCGAAACAGCTTGAGCGTCTCGCGCTGAGCCATGTGGCCGATGGTCAGCATGGCGACGATCGAGGCCGTGCCGATGAGTATGCCCAGCAGGGCGAGGGCCGAACGCTGGCGCTGGGCATAGAGGTTGGCGAGGGCCTCCGACACCGTCTCGCCCAGCGCCAGGCGCGAGGCGGCGCCCGGACAGACGGCGGTCATGCGAACGCCGAGTCGTGGACGATCCGGCCGTCCAGCATCTCGATCCGCCGGTCGCACCGGCCGGCCAGGTCGCGGTCGTGGGTCACCATCAGGATGGTGACGCCGAGGCGCCGATGGAGGTCGCGCAACAGGGCCATGACCTCGGCGGCCGTGACGCTGTCGAGGCTGCCGGTCGGCTCGTCGGCGAGGACCAGCTTGGGGCGCCGGATCAGGGCCCGCGCCACGGCGACCCGCTGCTGCTCGCCCCCCGACAGCTCGGCGGGCCGATGCTCGGCGCGATCGGCGAGCCCGACCTGTTCGAGCATGGCCAGCGCCAGGGGCTTGCGATCCGGCCGCGCGGTCCGCGCGTAGAGCAGCGGCAGGGCGACGTTTTCCCACGCGCTCAGGCGCGGCAGCAGGTTGAAGGCCTGGAAGACGAACCCGAGGTCGCCGTTGCGGACCCGCGCCGTCTCTTCGGCGGCGGCGTAGTCGACGATGGCGCCGTCCAGGCGTACGGCGCCCGCGCTGGGCTGGTCCAACAGGCCGACGATGTTCATCAGGGTGCTCTTGCCCGACCCCGAGGGCCCGAGGACGGCGCAGAAGGCGCCGGCCTCGAGCGAAAACGAGATCCCCCGCAGCACGGGCGTCGAGCGGGTGGGCGAGCCATAGGTCTTTTCGAGGTCGAACACCTGCAACATGGGTGGGTTTTGGCCCATCAGGGATTCAAAGGATATATGATAGTCGCTGGCGTTCCATCGGAGCCCGAAGCGTCACGGCCAGGGCATCTCTCGCGGGGGCGATCGACTTGGAGCCTTAAATGCGCGCGGTCAACCGTCTGGAATTTCACCGCGCCGTCACGGCGGAGCCATCGGGTCGTCTGGAGGCGCCGTGTGCGGGCTAGGGTCGCGCGTCGCATAGGCGGGGATCGGATTGGCCTCCGCGGGCCGGGCCATGGTCGGGCCGGCCAGCGGCCGCTTGAGGACGCCGGGCGTGGCGCAGCCGGCGAGAGCCAAGGCCACAAGGGCGGGCGCGAACACCGTGCGCATGGGCGCCTCCTCCTCCTATGGAGCGCCGCGGGACCGGCGATCTGGGCGATAGTGGCCCTGACCGCGACCGACGTGAAGGGGCAAACACCGCCCCCTCGCCCGCCGGTCCCCTCGCCGCCCCCGCCGCCGGTGACCGCCGCCGTCGGGCCGCGCCTGGCGATCAGCCTGGCCGACGCGGTGTTCATCGGCCTTCGGGACAACCGGACAGTTAAATCCGCCTACATCACCCGGGTTTCCGAGAAGTTCGACCTTTATGTGGCCAAGAAACGCTTCACCCCGAACGCCATCCTGTCCGCCAGCGCCGACGCCACCCGGCAGGGAAGCGAAAGCGGATCCACCATCGTGCTGTCGCCGACCGCCTCCTGGCTGGTTCCCACCGGCGCCCAGTTCCAATTTTCATGGACGAGGTTCGACACCCGCGCCGGCGGGGTGAGCGTCGGCTCCGACACCGCGACCTTGAGCGTCACCCAGCCGCTGCTGCGTGGGGCCGGTTTCGCGGTCAACAAGGCCCCGATCCGGACCGCCGAACTGCAGGAGAAGATCAATCGCCTCAACCTAAAGGCGACCGTCTCCAGCGTCGTCGACAACATCGTCCTGGCCTATCGCGCCCTGGTCCAGGCCCAGGAGGAATTGGTCATCGCCGGGCAATCGCTGGAACGCTCCCGGGCCCAGCTCCAGACCAACCAGGCCCTGATCGACGCCGGGCGCATGGCGGCGGCCGAGATCGTGCAGACCCGGGCGGACATCGCCAACCAGGAGGTCGCCCAGCTGCAGGGCGAGCAGCAGCGGAACAGCGCCCAGCTGGCGCTGCTCAGCCTCCTGGCCATGGACCTGCACACCAATGTGGTGGCCGCCGACCCGCTCAAGGTCGACCATGTGGCCATCGACCTGGACCGGGCGATCGCGATCGCGATGGACAACCGGACCGACTATCTCTCCCAGCGCCGGGCGCTGGAGCAGGCGCGCCTGGCGGTGCTGGTGGCCCGGAACAACCGCCTGTGGGACCTCTCGGTGATCGGCAACGTCACCCACCAGACCGAGCACGGCGGGGCGATCGTCATCGATCCGGAGACCGGCCAGCCCGTGATCGGATCGGCCCTGCCCGCCAACAGCGGCAGCGTGGGGCTGGAGCTGCGCATTCCGCTGGGCGACTATTCGCTCAAGCAGGGCGAGGTCCAGGCGCGCACCTCCCTCAAGTCCCAGGAGGTCCAGCTGGCCGATTTGCACCAGCAGATCGAGGCCCAGGTGCGCGACGCCGTCCAGGGGGTCGAACTCACCTGGCGCCAAGTCGAGGCCGCCCGCCAGGCGCGGGGCCTGGCCGCCCTGACCCTGGAGCTCGAGCGGGAGAAGCTCAGGGCCGGGCGCACGTCGAATTTCGAGGTGACGAGTTTCGAGACCGGTCTTCGCGCCGCCGCCAACCAGGAGCTCACGGCCTCGATCGCCTACGCCAACGCCTTGACCACCCTGGACCAGCAGCTGGGCACCACCCTGGATACCTGGAAGATCAGCCTCAACGACTGAGCCGCGGGCCCCTTAGCTTGACTTCCCGCGTCGCGCCCCCGCAAAACCGCCGGCCAAGCCGTTGCGAAGGGGAAATCCGCCATGCCTGTCCGCGTCGCCATCAACGGCTTTGGCCGCATCGGACGGCTGGTCCTGCGCTCGATCGTCGAGCATGCCCGGCGCGACATCGAGGTGGTGGCGATCAACGACCTGGGGCCGGTGGAGACCAACGCCCATCTGCTGCGCTACGATTCGGTGCACGGGCGCTTTCCGGGCCTGGTGTCGGTGGATGGCGACAACCTGGATGTGGGCCTGGGCCGGATCGCGGTGACGGCGATCCGCGATCCGGCGCATCTGCCGCACCGGGACCTGGGGGTCGACATCGCCCTGGAATGCACGGGCCTCTTCACCAAGAAGGACAAGGCCGCGGCGCATCTGGCGGCGGGCGCGCGCAAGGTGCTGGTCTCAGCCCCTTGCGACGGGGCGGACAAGACGATCGTCTTCGGCGTCAACCACGACAGCCTGGCGGCCGGCGACCTGGTGGTCTCCAACGGCTCGTGCACCACCAACTGCCTGGCGACGGTGGCCAAGGTTCTGCTGGATCTGTGCGGCATCGAGCGCGGCTACATGACCACCATCCATTCCTACACCGGCGACCAGCCTACCCTGGACACCCTGCACCATGATCTCTATCGCGCCCGGGCGGCGGCGATGTCGATGATCCCCACCTCCACCGGGGCGGCCAAGGCTCTGGGCCTGGTGCTTCCCGAACTGACTGGCAAACTCGACGGCTCGTCCATCCGCGTGCCGACGCCCAACGTCTCGGTCATCGACCTGAAGGTCGTGCCCAGCCGCGACGTCACCCGCGAGGAGATCAACCAGGCGATGAGCGATGCGGCGGCCAAGGGGCCGTTGCGCGGGATCCTGGCGGTGACCGACGATCCGCTGGTTTCCGTCGACATGAACCACATCGGCGCCTCCGCCACCGTCGCCCTGCCCCAGACCCAGGTGGTCGGCGCCAGGCTCGCCCGGATCCTGGCTTGGTACGACAACGAATGGGCCTTCTCCACCCGCATGGCGGACGTCGCCCTGGCGATGGCGGCGGTGGGGTAGGGGATGGACGCGATCCTCCGCACCCTCGACGGGGTCGATCCGCGGGGCAGGCGGGCGCTGGTGAGGGTGGATTTCAACGTGCCGATGGCGGACAGGGCGGTGGCCGACGACACGCGCCTGCGCGCGGCCCTGCCCACCATCCAGCGGCTGCGGCGGGGCGGGGCCAGGGTCATTCTCATGGCCCATTTCGACCGGCCGAAGGGCAAGCGGGTCACCGCCATGAGTCTGGCGCCCGTGGTCGCGCCGCTCTCCGCCCTGCTGGGCGCGCCCGTCGCCTTCGCCGAGGATTGCGTCGGCGAAGCGACCGGCCGCGAGGTGGCGGCGCTCGCGGACGGCGACGTCCTGCTTCTGGAGAATTTGCGCTTCCACCCCGGCGAAGAGGCCAACGACCCGGCCTTCGCCGCCGCCTTGGCGCGTAACGGCGACCTCTACATCGACGACGCCTTTTCGGCGGCCCACCGCGCCCACGCCTCCACCGAGGCGATCACCCATTTGCTGCCGAGCTACGCCGGCGAGGCCATGCGCCGGGAACTGGAGGCGCTGGACACCGCCCTGGGAAACCCGCGGCGGCCGGTGCTGGGCGTCGTCGGAGGCTCCAAGGTCTCGACCAAGCTCGACCTTCTGCGCAATCTGATCCTGAAGCTGGACGCGCTGGCGATCGGCGGCGGCATGGCCAACACCTTCCTCTTCGCCCAGGGGCGGGAGGTGGGCGTGTCCTTCTGCGAAAAGGACCTGGCCGGCGAGGCGCGCGCGGTGATGGCGTTCGCCGCCGAACACCGATGCGAACTCCTGCTGCCGATCGACGTCGTCGTGGCCGGCCGAGCGGGATCGGGAGACGGGGCGCGGGTGCGGCGTCCAGGCGAGGTGGGCGGCGACGAACGCATCCTCGACGCCGGGCCGGCGACCGTGGAGGCGTTGAACCGTGCCATCGACGCGGCGGCGACGCTGGTGTGGAACGGGCCTCTGGGCGTGTTCGAGACGCCGCCGTTCGACGCCGCCACGAGCGCCGCCGCGCGCCACGCCGCCCACCTGGCCAGGTCCGGCAAGCTGATCGCGGTGGCCGGGGGCGGCGATACGGTAGCGGCCCTGCGCCACGCGGGCGTCCTGGACGACTTCACCTTCGTCTCCACGGCCGGCGGCGCCTTCCTCGAATGGATGGAGGGCAAGACCCTGCCGGGGGTGGCCGCTTTGCAAGACCGGGCCGGCGAGGGTAAACCTTAAGGCTGGGACGGACGGGCAGGGTATTTGAGACCATGGCGCGGATCACGCTTCGGCAGCTTCTCGATCATGCCGCCGAGCACGGCTACGGAGTGCCGGCATTCAACATCAACAACATGGAACAGGGCTTGGCGATCATGGAGGCCGCGGAGGCCACCGGCGCGCCGGTGATCATCCAGGCCAGCCGCGGCGCGCGGCAATACGCCAACGACATCGTGCTGGCGAAGCTCATCGACGCCCTGGTCGAGCTTCATCCGGCCATCCCGGTGGTGATGCACCAGGACCACGGAAACAACGAAGCCACCTGCGCCACCGCCCTGCAGCACGGCTTCACCAGCGTGATGATGGACGGCTCGCTGATGGGCGACGGCAAGACGCCTTCGGACTACGACTACAACGTCGGCGTGACCCGGCGGGTCGCGGAGATGGCCCATTGGGTCGGGGCTTCGGTCGAAGGGGAGCTGGGGGTCCTGGGCAGCCTGGAGACGGGCATGGGCGAGAAGGAGGACGGCCACGGCTTCGAGGGCAAGCTCGGCCACGACCAGCTGCTCACCGATCCGGGCCAGGCGGTGGATTTCGTCCGCGCCACGGAGGTCGACGCCCTGGCCATCGCCATGGGCACCAGCCACGGAGCCTATAAGTTCAGCCGCAAGCCGGACGGGGCGGTGCTGGCCATGGAAGTGATCGAGGAGATCCACCGGCGCTTGCCCAACACCCATCTGGTGATGCACGGCTCGTCCTCGGTGCCGCAGGCGTTGCAGGACGTGATCAATCGCCATGGTGGGGAAATGCCCCAGACCTGGGGCGTGCCGGTGGAAGAGATCCAGCGCGGGATCAAGCACGGGGTGCGCAAGATCAACATCGACACCGACAACCGCATGGC
>JACDGF010000090.1 GCA_013815405.1 Caulobacteraceae bacterium
CGGCCGGCCTGCGCGTTGGGCGCACCAGTCTTCGCCCGCGCGCGGTCGACGCGGCGGCCGCGGGGCCGCGCAAGGACGACCGCCGGTTGCACACCGACGCCTTCCCCTCCCAGCCGACCCGAGGATGGCGGATCCTGCGGGTTTTTTCCAACATCGACCCGGCCGGCGAGCCGAGGGTCTGGCAGATCGGCGAGTCCTTCGAAGCGTACGCTCGGCGATGGGTCGCCAAGACACGGCGCATGGCGCCCCTGGAAGCTTGGCTCCTGCATCGGCTGGGGATCACCAAGAGTCGGCGATCCGAGTACGACGCGGTTATGCTGGCCTTGCACGACCACGCCAAGCTGGACGACGCCTATCAGGCGACGGCGCCCCGGCGGGAAATGAGGTTTCCCGCCGCCAGCAGCTGGGTCGTCTTCACCGACGCCGTGGTCCACGCCGCGGTCAGCGGGCGCTACGCCCTGGAACAGACCTTCTATGTTCCGCCCTCCTCCCTCGCCTGTGAGGCGGTTTCGCCGCTAAGGATCCTGGAACGCTTGACCGTCCGGCCCCTGTGCTGAACGCGGCGCGGCGATCGGCCGTCGCGCGGGCGCCAACTCCCGCGCCAAGCGCTCGCGGTCCAGGGTTCCCTCCCAGCGGGCGACGACCAGGGTGGCGACGCCGTTGCCAATGACATTGGTCAGGGCTCGGCATTCGCTCATGAACCGGTCGACGCCCAGGATCAGCGCCATGGCCGCCACCGGAATGGTCCCCACCGCGCCCAGGGTCAGGGCCAGGGTGATGAACCCGGCCCCGGTGACCCCGCTGGCGCCCTTGGACGTCAACATCGCCACGGCCAGCAGGCCCAGCTCCTGGGGCAAGCTCAAGTGGATGTTGGTGGCCTGCGCGAGGAACAGGGTGGCCAGGGTCATGTAGATATTGGTCCCGTCCAGGTTGAACGAATAGCCGGCCGGCACCACCAAGCCGGTCACCGCCCGCGGCGCGCCCAGCCGTTCGAGTTTTTCCATCAGTTGCGGCAGGACCGCCTCGGAGGACGAGGCGCCCAGGACGATAGTGAGCTCTTCGCGGATGTAGACGAGGAACCGCCACAGCGAAAAGCCCGCCGCCCGGGCGACGGCGCCCAGCACCACGGCGATGAACAGGATCGAGGTCAGATAGACGCAACCGACCAGCCCCCCCAGCTTGATCAGGGCGCCAAGGCCATATTTGCCGATGGTGAGGGCCATGGCCCCGAAGGCGCCCAGGGGCGCGGCGCGCACCACGATGCGGATGATGCCGAAGAACACCGCGCCGACCTGGTCGAGGGACCGCGCCACAGGCACGCCGGTCCGCTCCAGGCCGGCGATGGCGAAGCCGGCGAGAACGGCCAGCAACAGAACCTGGAGGATGTTGCCGGCGGCAAAGGCGGACACGAAAGTGTCCGGGATGAGATGCAGAAGCCAGTCGGCGATCCCGTGCATCTGGCGGGCCTTGTCGGCATATTGCGCGACCGACCGGGAATCGAGCGCGGCGGGATCGACGTTGAACCCGGCGCCGGGCCTGGCGACCTCGCCCACCACCAGGCCCACGACCAGGGCCAGGGTGGAGACCGCCTCGAAATAGATCAGCGCCCGGGCCCCCACGCGGCCGAAGCTCTTCAGGTCGCTCATCCGCGCGATCCCGCCGGCCACGGTGCAGAAGATCACCGGCGCAATCAGCATCTTGATCAGCCGCACGAACCCCTCGCCCAAGGGTTGGAGGGCGACGCCGATCCCCGGCCACAGGGCGCCGACCAGGATGCCCAGGGCGATGCCGATCAGCACCTGGACGTAAAGCGATTTCAGAGCCCGCATCCGCGCCCCTCCCCCGAGCGACCGCACCCTACCGCGCGGCGCGCATCCAACGCCAGCGGCGGCCGGCCGGCGCCCGGGTCGCGTCGCGTCCGAGAGCGCGCCCAGGCGGCTGAAGATGGATGGCTAGCCGGCGAGAACACCGCCGTCGGAGTCGTCACCGGTTCGCCGCGAGGGGCGCCGCGACACTGCCCCCGGATCGGTCATGGCTCGCGAGCTTGCCGAAGGGCCGCGGTCGGCTCCGCGTCGATGATCTCAGGCGCCGGGAGCGATGACTCGCACGGCTTGCCCCGCGGCGTCGGCCACGATTTCGCCGGTCTGATCGCAGCAGCCGCGGACCAATTCGAGATCCTCGCACAGCAGGGCGGCGCGAGCGGCCAGGAGATCCTGTGGCGTACGGCAGCCCATGACCGTCATCAGTCCGCGCACGGCGTTTCGGTGGCGGCGGCGGGCGAGAAGCACGCCGACCCTCGCCAGGTCTCGAAACTCCGTGGCGAAAACCAGGCCCAATTTCACGGCGCCGGCAACTGCGGCGGGGCTTGGCGGGCATGCGGCGCGCGGAGTGGTGGTCGCGGCGTACGTCATGATGCTGCAATGCACCATTCTTCGCCCCGACGCAAGATGGAACCCCCGGCGGCGCCCTTTCTCCCCGCCAAGTCAGCGCCTTGACCCGCCCGAGCCGTTGTCGGCGCCGCCCGCCGGTCGTATGAGAGGCGCCGTCGGTCCCGTTAGCTCAGCAGGATAGAGCACCGGTTTCCTAAACCGGGGGTCAGAGGTTCGAGTCCTCTACGGGACGCCAGGATGTCGAAGCGTTTGGAAGCCTCATGACCAACGCCCGCTTTTTCGTGATCGCGGCCGGCGCCGGCCTGTTGACCGGTTGCGGCCTCTCGGAGGGCGCCGCCTCCCAGGCGCCGGCGGAGTCGAATCCCAAGCCCGCCGCCACGCTGAACCGCGTCACCGGAACGGTGGACCCCACCCGGATCCCCTCGGATGGTCGAAAATATATGCTGACCTATGGCACGGTGACCTGCGCCTCTCCGATCTCCCTGGGCGTGGCCCGGACGATCTGGCCGCACAGCCTGGGCAGCGACTATCAGGGGCAGGTTTTCAACGCCACCCACTGCCTGCCGCCCGGCGGCGGCCTCACCCTGCCGACGCCTGTTCCGGCGCAATATTTCCAGGACGTCACCTGGCGCGCCACGTTCGACGGCGGGGTAAGCTGGGTTAGCGGGTCGCTGCGGGTGGCGGCGCTGCGCGGCAAGGCGCCGGGCGGCGAGGAGGCCACCACCTTCGTCGCGATCGACGACCTCATTCCAATGGAAGGGCCCTCGGCGCGCGCCCCCGCGTCGAAGCCGGGCGCCTAGAAGGCGACGCGCCTCATTTGCGCTTCTTGCGCTTGTCGTCGTCCTCGTCGGAAGTGTCGCCGACGTCGGTGACGTAGCCCAGGACATCGACGGTGATCACCGACATCTCGGTGCGATCGCCCCCCGAGCCGGCGACCGCCTGGGCGGCCTGGGCGGCGGCGGCGGTGGCGGCCGAGGCGCTGGTCTGGGCGGCCACATCCACCGCGCCGGGGCTGTGGTCGCCGAACACCGCCCCGTTGGCCTGAATGGCGTCGGCGTTGGCGACCTGGAAGGCGGCGATGAAGACATTGCCGGCCGAGCGGACCCCCGCGTCGCCCGCGTCCACCGTGCCGCGCGGCGCGATCAGGGCCACGTCCGGCGCCGCCGCCGTGGGGTCGGGCTGGAAGGCGGCGATACCCGCGCCGGACACGCCGGCGGCGCTGTCGACCCGGCTGAAGCCGTCCTCGTCGATGCGCACGGCGATCGGCGGGAAGTTGGCCGAGGTCTTGGGGCCCTGGCCGGCGTTGAGGTTGGCGTTCGACGACCACAGGGTCACGTCGCCGCCCTCCTCGGTGAAGAGGCGGCTCTGGTTGAGCAGGAAATCGCCATCGGTGAAGGAATCGATCAGGCCGCCTCTCAAGGTCAGCACCCCTTCGTAGCCGACCGGGATCTGGTCGATCACCGCCGTGAGGGGGGCGCCCGGCAGGTTGCCTGAGAAGAGCCGCCCGCCGTCATAAACCCTTCTCGCCGCTTGCTCCGAGGTGCGGACGGTCGAGCCGGCGAGGACCCGCCCGCCGGGGCCCAGGATGAAGATGTCGCCGCCCTGGGCGGTCTGGATGGTCGCCAGGCGCAGGTCGAGGTTGCCGGTCAGGATCGGTGTGTTGGCCCCGTTGGAGCCGCCGGTCAGGTCGTTCTGAGTGTAGCCCAGGGTCGCGGGGAAGAGGGTGTTCACCGCCTGATAGCCGCGGGCATATTTCAGATAGGAGGGGCTGGTCGGGATGGAGGTCTGGACCAGTTCGTTGAAATAGACGTTCTTGAGCAGGTATTCGCGCTGGGTGAGCGCCGGCAGAGCCTGCAGGGCCGCGAAGGCCTGGTCATAGGTGACGTCGAGGGTGCCGTAGGCCGAGGTCAGGGCGGCGGCGTCGGTGAGCTGCAGCCAGGGGATCAGCGGCAGGCGCTGATCCGCCACCTGGGGCAGGAAGGCCAGGGCCTGGTCGAGGGTGACCGCCTGGCCGTTTAGCAAGGCTTCCGCGAACTGGACCAGCGGCGATTTGGGCGGCGGCGGGGCGCCGGGGACGATGGTGGCGTCGTATTTGGCGACGATTCCGGAGGCGATCGAGCGGAACCAGTCGACCAGGCCGGCGGCGTAGATTTCCCGGTTCCGGTCGACCACCGTGACGCCGTTGGCGTCGGTGGCCTGGGCGAAGAGGTAGTCGGGCAGGTTGGCGAAGTTCGCGGGGGACAGGTAGTAGCTTTCGAGGCCGGCGAAGTTCTGGCCCTTGGCGACTCCGAACTCGGTGTAGATGTCGGCGCTCTTTTCGGGTAGCCAGGGGTTGTTCAGATTGCCGACCGCCAGGATGCCACCGCCGTAGGTAAGGGCGCCCGTAAGCCGGGGGGGGTTGACGTTGTTGGGATCGAACACGAAACCATCGGTCACCGCCGAATTGAGGAAGGGACCAGCGTCGCGGCCGGCCTCCACAAAGACCGCACCGGGGCCGCCGACCAGGAAGGTGTTGCCCTGGACGGCGGGCAGTTGATTGCCGAGCACGTCCGGCAGGCCGATCACCGGGCGCTCAAGGGTGGTCGTGGCGGTGATGTCGCGACCCGCGAAGATGCGGGTGATGTCGGCGGGCAATAGGTTCTGGCCGAAGAAGACCATGTCGATGATGTCCTCGCCGGCGCTGATCCGGGTCTGCTTGGGCGAGGAGAAGATCATGTCCACGATGTCGCCGCCGGCGATGATCCGGTTGGGCTCGGCGTCGCCCGCGTGGGTCGGCGTGGAGTTGTGCAGGGTCCTGCGGGCGACGTCCGGCGTGTTGGGCAACACGGCGGGGAACAGGAACGGACGTCCGCTCAGCAGAACCCCCGTTCCGGCATCGACATCGAAGATCGAGAATGCCCCCGGCAGGAGGCTGGGATCGCCGTCGTCCATGGCGATGGTCAGGGGGGCGATGTCGCCGGCCGCCAGGAGGCGCAGGGTCCCGCTGGGGCTGGGGACCAGGAAGGCGCCGCTCGCCCCGTTGTTCACCCCCGGAGTGGTGACGATGTCGAGGCCAGCGCCGACGGAGACCGCCTCGAGAGACCCCGGATAGACCGCCGATTGGGTATTGAGAGCGGCCTGCACGCCGCCGGCGGTGGCCACGTCCGGACCCAGATTGGCCAAAGTGACAGACCCATCGGCGACGATCGAGACCGCCGCGTCTGGGGCATAGAAGCCCGCCGCGTCGAGGTTGTTCTGAAAGGCATTGCCTTGATCCCGGTTCACCTTCACCCCTAGCGCGGCGATGCCTTGCAAGGTCACCGCGCCGCCGGCTTGGATATGGACCATGGCGTCGCTGAGCCGCAGGCGCAGGGTATTGTCGAACAGACCCGGAGGCGAGGCATTACCTTCCACTAGCCGCCCCGCGGTGGCGATATCGTCGTGAACCGTCAGGTTGACCTGTCCGGACGCCACGTCGATGCGGCCCCCCAAGAAGTCGCGCCCGGCGGCGATGTCGATATTGCCGCCGCTCAGGGCGGCCAGGGCGTTGGGCATGTCCCCAGCCACGTTGCCGGTGGTCAGGGAAGCAGTGGATACGATGGAAAGATCCGAGACGTCCCGGCTGGCCACGATGGTGATGTATCCGCCGGCCAGGGTTCCGACACCCTCGGTGAAGAGTTGGGGATTTATCAGGGCGTTGGTGACGCCGCCGATGGCGCCGGTCCGCCAGGGCTGGTCGCCCGTGCCGATCCAGGGACGGGTGTCGGTGGGCGGCGCCTGGACCCTGCCCACGCCGCCTAAAAGCGACTCAAGCTCCGTGTCGCGCCGGCCGAGCACGTTGGAGGCCGCCAGGCTCACGTCGCCGCCACCTTCAAGGTAGACCGGATTGGCGATCAGTATGCCGGCAAATCCGGAGAAATTGGCGCCGTAGCCGTAGCTGGCCGGATTGACGGTGGTGAAGACGTCGCTCACGACCCGGTTGGCGCCGAGGTCGACGGTAAGCGAGGCCCCGGTGGCCACATTCGTCGCGGTGCGCAAACCTAGTTGCGCCAGATGGCCGGCGGTGTAGACCGCCGCCCCGCCCAGCTGAAGGCCGCCGGGCGGCGGGGCGACGAGAAGGCCGGTCCTGCTGTCCAGGATCGTCGGCGGGCCGTTGGTGAGATCGATGTCGCCGGAGGCGGCCATCTCGATATTGCCCGTGCCCGTGCGGATCAGGGTGCTGGCGACCGCATAGGTCGGGGCGCCCTTGTCGGGAGAGGCGCCGGTCAGGCCCGCATCCACCTGGCACAGGGCCGCCGGGTAGCAGTAGACGCTTCGGCCTTCCACGGTCACCGAGCGGTCGGAGCCTAAAACCGTGGCCAGGGGATCGACGCTTGGAGAGCCCGCCGATCCGGCGAGAGCGGCGCCGCCGATCAGCTGGTAGGACCAGGACTCGACCGGCCGGGTTCCGCCGTCGGCGGTGGGGAGAAGGGGGAAGAGTTCCGCGCTGCCCAGGGGGTCGCCCGCGCCGCCCGGCCCGGATCCCAGGGCGCCCGGCGCATTGGCCGCGGCGCCGTAGGGGGCGGGAATGACCCCCTTCCCTCCGGCCAGGGCGAGGCTCAGATAGTCGGGGTCGGTCTGGTCGCGGAACTGGAAGAAGCCGTCGGTGATGCTGCCCTTGAGGTCGAGGTTCCCGCCGGCCCGCAGGGTGAGGACGCCCGGTTCGCCATCGACGGCGCCGCCGACGCGATAGGTCAAGGTGGTGTAGTGGGCGAAGAGGTCGGCCTCCTTGCCCGGCAGGACATAGAACCGGCCGTCCAGGCCGGGGACGGGCGCCATCAGGCCCGCCGCGACGGCGCCGGCGACATCCACCGTGCCCGCGCCGAAATTCCAGTTTGAGTCGAGGACGATGTCGCCGGAATAGTCGAGTTCGATCCCCGGGCGAGCGTGGAAATTGGCCTGGCTCGCCAGGCCGTTCAGGCCGCCGTAGGAGGCGGAAAGGTCGAAATCGCGGACGAACTGGACCACCGTTCCGGTCCCATAGTCGCTCAGGGGATTGAGAAGCCCCTCCCCCGCCGCGCCCAGGTCCAGAACCGCCTGGCCGTCGATGATCTGGACCCCGGTGAAGTTCGGATCGTTGGCCAGTACGCCCAGGTCGAAACGCTGGAAGCCTTCGAGAACGATGTTGTTCGCCCCGGTGACCGAGCCGGCGAAGCTGACCGGCACGGTCTCGGCGCCGCCTTGCGGCGCGACCGGCGCGCGAAGGATCAGGTTTCCGCCCTGGTCGCCGGGCACATAGGTGTAGAAGACGCCGTTGGAACGCATCAGCGGCACGAGCCGATTTCCCGGATCGCGGGCGCTCACGTCGATCACCGCGCCGGAATCGACCTGGATCGCACCCGACCCGTCGACCCCCAGGGTGACGGTCCCGCCAGAGGCCTGGCG
Source organism: Caulobacteraceae bacterium (assembly GCA_013815405.1). Taxonomy (GTDB): domain Bacteria; phylum Pseudomonadota; class Alphaproteobacteria; order Caulobacterales; family Caulobacteraceae; genus Acaudatibacter. Next base: position 7,794 of record JACDGF010000090.1, read on the forward strand.
GGTGTCGGTCCCGCCGTAGCCGTCCGCGTGGGCGTCGATCCGCGAGCCGTCCTCCAGATGGACGCCGCCGGCGCCGTAGAGGCCGACCGAGCCGCCGTTGATCCCGGAGACGTC
>JACDGF010000091.1 GCA_013815405.1 Caulobacteraceae bacterium
GTTGAAGACCAGGGCCGTCAAGGCCCCGCCCATGGCCGAGAGGGCCACGCCGAAAAGCACCAGGGTCTCGGGCTCGGAAAAGCGCGCGGCCAGGAAAACCACCAGGGCCCCGGCGGCCAGGGCGCCCGCGAGAGCGGCCATCTCGACCGCGCCGGGGAGTCTCGCCAGGCCCGAAGCGATGACCACCGCGGCGCCCAGGGCCGACACCGCCGAGACGCCCAGGACCCCCGGGTCGGCCAGGGGGTTGCGCAGCAGCCCCTGCATCACCGCGCCGGCAAGCCCCAGCGCCGCCCCCACCCCCGCCGCCGCCACGGCCCGGGGCGCGCGGATCGACCACAGGATCTCCGCCGGGGCCGAGGCGGGGTCGGCGAAGGCCTGGAGGTACTGCGGCGCGCTGAGCTGGATTTCCCCCAAGAGGCAGGCGACCGCCAGGGTGATCAGGAGGGCGGAGGCAAGAGTGAGTAGGAGGCGCATGGGTCAGATCGCGCGCCCAACTTGGGAGATCGGTCCCCTGCCCCGGCCCCCTCCACCGCTTCGCGGTCCCACTCCCCCAGAAGGGGAGGAGAACGTCTCTATTCTCTTCCCCCCTTGGGGGAAGTACCCCCGAAGGGGGGGAAGGGGGCCCTCGCCCCGCGCCCGCGTGATCGCCGTCGTGCCGTCGGCGGCGAACCAGGCGGGGCAACCGAGGAGGGCGCCGGGCAGGGAGACGATGGCGCGGCGGGCTGCGATGGTTAGAAGGGCCCGGTGGCGCGCCAAGCCCCAGTGCTGGGCGGCCAGGGCGCTGGCTTCGAAGAATCCAAGCACGACGAGGGTAGGCGGCGCGAGGATCAAGGCCTCGAGGCGGACGGAATGAAACCCCTGGCCGCCCGCCAGATTGGTCAGTCCCGCGGCGCGCATCATGGCGTCGATCAGGGTCCCTCCCCCCGCCGTGGCGCCCCCGGAGGTCAGGTAGAGCGCGCCCGCGCCGCGCCAGGCGCCCGCGTTGGCCGCGAGTTGGCGATCCATCCGGGCGATCAGGGCTTCTCCGGCCGGGCCCGCGCCCAGAGCCGCCGCCACGCGCCGGACGTTGGCGCGCACGCCGTCGAAGCCTGTCGCGTCGTCCAGGCGCACGACCCGCACGCCGCGCCGCGCAAGATCGGCGAGCAGGCGGTCGTCGCCGCCCCAATAGCGCACCACCACCTCGGGGCGCGCGGCAAGCACCGACTCGCTGGTGGCCCGGCGTAGAGGCAGCCCTCGGGCCATGGGGGCCAGATAGGAATCGGCGTTGAGGGCCCGGCGGGACAGGCCGGCGATGGAGGCGCGCGCGCTGAGCGCCAGGGCGTATTGGTCGGCGCATTGGTCCAGGGAGACGACCCGGGGCGCGGCAAGGGCGGATGAGGCGAGCGCGGTCGCCAGGGCGCCGCCGGCGATCGCAGCGGCGGGGCGCAAGGCGGTCAGTCGGCGATCAGGCCGTAGAGCAGGCCATCGAGCATCACCCCCAGGAGTTCTTCGGGCGGCGCCCAGTCGACGTCGGGCTTGGTGATCATCAGGGCGGCCAGGCCATGGCAGGCCGCCCATAGGGCCTGGTGGGCGGTGCGCGGATCGCCGGTGCGCAGCCGCCCTTCGGCCGCGATCTGGCCGATGGCGCCGGAGAACCGATCGAGGCACTCGCGCCCCAACTCCATCGTCGCGTGCTGCTTCTTGACCGAATCGGCCAGGGGCGAGGCGCAGAAGACCAGGCGATAGGCGTTGGGATGAGCCAGGGCGAAGCGGACATAGGCCTCCAGCATCATCCGGACGCGGGAGACCGAATCGACCGGCCGGGCGCAGATTTCGCGATTGATGGCCGCCAGCTGACCCATGGCGACGGTGCAGATCTCCAGGAGGATCTGGTCCTTGTCGCGGAAATGCATGTAGAGGGCGGTGGAAGAAACCCCGACCTCATCGGCGATCTTGCGGATGGTGGCGCCCTCATAACCTTCCGCGACGAAAATGCGTTCGGCGGCCCGCAGGATTTCCGCGCGACGAAGATGCCCGTCGCCCTTGGCCTTGCGCGCCGACTTGCGCGGCGGCTCGAGGATCATGGTCATGAGGATCGGCCCCTGAGGTTTGTGCGCATGCCCACTAGACGGGAATCCCCGCCCCGCCGCAAGATGGGGGCGGTTCACGTAAATCCCTCCGCCGTGGCGACCGCCTTGCGCCCCTCCGTCACGGCGCCGAAGAAGCGCCGCGCCACCCCCCGCTTCGCGAGGGAGGATGAAAAGAAGACAGGGCCTGCACGATCCTAATCCTCCCCCGCCCGTTGCGGGGGAGGGGGACCCCGAAGCGGTGGAGGACGCGCAAGGCCGCGCCCGCATAGGTCCTTTTCTGGCCTTCGACCATCGCGCCGCGTAAGCCTTGGACGATGACTCGGCTGCTCGCCCCCGCCATCGCCCCCATGCCCCTGGTGATGCGCACCGAGGGCTGGGAGGACTACGGCCTGATCGACAGCGGCGGGGGCCGCAAGCTGGAGCGTTACGGCCCATACCTGGTGGTGCGGCCCGAGGCGCAGTGCCTATGGGCGCCGGCCCTGGGCGCCGGGGAGTGGGAATCCGCCGACGCGGTGTTCGAGGCGACCGACGAGGACGACGCAGGCCGGTGGCGATTCGCCCGTGACTTGCCGGAAACCTGGCCGATGGCCTGGCGGGACACGCGGTTCTTCGGTCGACTCACCGCCTTTCGCCACCTCGCCGTGTTTCCCGAGCAGGCGGCCAACTGGGACTGGCTGGATACGCGTCTCAAAGCGTCGGATGCCGGGTTCAAGGTCCTGAATTTATTCGGCTACACCGGTGTGGCGAGCCTCATCTGCGCGGGCCGGGGCGCGGCGGTGACCCACGTCGATGCGTCGAAGAAGGCGGTGGGCTGGGCGAGGGACAATGCCGCCTTGTCGGGCCTTGGCGACCGTCCCATCCGCTGGATCTGCGAGGACGCGCGCAAATGGGTCCAGCGTGAGCGGCGGCGCGGCGCGCGCTACGGCGGGATTATCCTGGATCCCCCCAAATATGGTCGCGGGCCGGCCGGCGAGGTGTGGCGGCTGATGGACGACCTGCCCGCCCTGGTCGCCGATTGCATGGTCCTGCTGGCCGACGACGCCTCGTTCCTGCTGCTCAACGCCTATTCGGAGCGCCTGTCGGGCTTGGCCCTGGCGGGGCTGCTGGTCGACGCCGGCGCCGGCCGGGGCGGGCGCATCGACTTTGGCGAACTGGCGCTGATGGAGGAGACTCGCGACCGAGGCGCCGGACTGTCGTTCTTCGCCCGTTGGACCGCTTCATGACCGGGAAGGCGATCACCTCCCTGGCCAACCCTACGGTGAAGGCGGTGCGCGCCCTCAGTGCCCGCAAGGGGCGCCAGGAGAGCGGCCTCTTCCTCGCCGAGGGCCTGAAGATCGTCGCCGAGGCGGTAGCGGCGGGCGCGACGCCCCAGATCCTGCTCCATGGCCCCGACGCCGCCCACCCCCTGCTGCAAGAGGCGGCGCGGGCGGCGCGGCAGACGCTCCTGGTGACGCCGGCGATCCTGGCCAAGATCACGCGGCGGGACAATCCGCAGACGGTGCTGGGTGTTTTCGAACAGGCGTTCACGCCGCTGGCCGCCCTGGACCCGCGCGCCGCGCGCTGCTGGGTGGCGCTCGAGGCGGTGCGCGATCCGGGGAACCTGGGGACGATCATCCGGACCGCCGACGCGGCGGGCTGCGGCGGGGTGATCCTGGTGGGGGCCTGCTGCGATCCCTTTTCGGTCGAGGCGGTGCGCGCGACCATGGGTTCGATCTTCGCGGTCAGGATCGCCAGGGCGAGCGTCGAGGCCTTCGTCGCTTGGCGGGGTGGATGGCCCGGCGGCGTGGTCGGGACCCTGCTCACCGCCACGGAAGACTTCCGCGCCGCCCCCTACCGCGACCCCACCCTCATCCTGATGGGTAATGAACAGGTGGGCCTTTCAGCCGGCCTGGCCGCGCTCTGCGACACCTGGGTGAAGATCCCGATGCGCGGGCGGGCCGACAGCCTGAACCTGGCGGTGGCGACGGGGATAATGATCTATGCGGTGACCGAAAGGCTCGCGGCCGTCGTCCACCGATGAGGACGGGGCGGGGACGTCCGCGCGGGCGCCGTGACCCCTACCCTCGCCGGCGAAGGAACTTCAGCCCCGACCATTCGGCGTCGACGGCGCAGACCTTCACATCCACCCAGCCGGTGGGAAGCAGGACTTCCCGCACGCCGTTTTCGCTCAAATCCTCGTAGAGGGGCGAACTCTTCTTGGGCCAGAAAAGCCACAGGGCGCCGCCCGGGCGAGGCAGTCTGACGACCCGAGTCGCCATCGCCTCCAGGGCCGCCCGGTTCCGGGCGAAGGCGTGGACGATGGCCGGGCCTTGCACGTCGTCGGTGACCTCGGCGCCATCGGGCAAGGGCGCGACCAACGCCCGATAGTGGCTCGGCGCGCCGATGGTGAGGATCACGTCGCCGGGCTTGACGCCCAGTTTGCTCGTCAGGGACTTTCTCGCATACCCGACCGTGCGCATTGCCATCGCTCTCTGCCCAGCGAAGCCTTCAACCAAATATCAGCGATGCGAAGGCGTCGAGCGCGTCCCGGGGGCCTGGATCTCGGCATGTGACTCGCGGAACCATGCCACGGTCCTGTGCAACCCATCCTCAAGGGAAACGTCGCATGGCGCCTCGGGGCTCGGTTCCAGAACCGATCGTTCCAGGTCTCCGGGCCGGCGTGGCGCGAAGGTGAATTGCGAGCGGCCGGCGGTGGCTCGCGCCAGGATCTTCGCCAGTTCGAGGGTGCTGGTCCCGACCCCGGCGCCGACGTTGACCACCCGGGCGGCGATCTCGCCGCGGAGGGCGGCGAGGTTGGCCGCGACGACGTCGTCGACATGGACGTAGTCGCGAATGCACCCCTCGTCGCCCACGTCGCGCCGGGCGTTGATCTGGATCGGGGCGCCGCTCAGCAGGCGGCTGGCGAACACGGCCACGACGCCGGCTTCGCCGTGCGGGTCCTGGCGGAGGCCGTAGACGTTCGCGTAGCGCAGGATGGTATAGTCGAGCCCCCGTTGCTGGCGGAATACCTCGAGATAGGATTCCGCCGCCATCTTCGAGGCCGCGTAAGGGCTGGCCGGGGCCGGCAAGGCGCCGACCGCGGCTCGGCCACCCTCCGGGATTTCACCGTAGATCGCGCCGCCGGTGCTGGCGAACACCACGCGTTTCACCGCGTTGGCGGCGCAGACCCGCAGCAGGTTGAGCGTTCCGATGATGTTGACCTCGGCGTCGAGAGCCGGCTCGCGGACGCTCACCGCGACGCTGGCCTGCGCCGCCTGATGACAGACGACGTCGGGCGCGAAATCGGCGACGACCCTGGCGACGCCGGCCGGGTCGCGCAGGTCGATCTCGCGCAGGACCGCGCCGGGGGGCACATTGCCGCGCTTGCCGGTGCTCAGATCATCCAGGATCTCCACCGCGCGGCCTTCGGCCACCAGCCGATCGGCGATATGGCCGCCGATGAACCCGGCCCCGCCGGTGATCAATACGCGCATTTCAACTCCCGTTGACGGCCGCCGCAGCGGTGCGATCGGATAGCCAGTCTCCCCCGCCGCCACAAGCCAGGCGCGGGGACGAGCGTCAGGGGCCGGACCACCGGCGCAGGCGCAGCCTGATCGTCGTGCCGGCGCCGGGCCGGCTTTCGATCTCGATCGATCCGCCCGACTGGCTGACCACGCCGTAGACCTGGGCCAGGCCCAGGCCCGTCCCCGCCCCCGGAGCCTTGGTGGTGAAGAACGGCTCCATGGCCTGATCGGCGACCTCCTTGGACATCCCCTCGCCGGTGTCGACGACGTCGAGGTCGACGAGGCCGGGCTCGGTCCGGGATCGCCGCGCCCGCAGGCTCAGGGCGCCGCCGTTCGGCATGGCGTCGCGGGCGTTCACGGCCAGGTTCAGCAAGGCGAGCTCCAGCTGGCCGGCGTTCCCGATCACGAAGCGCGCGTCCTCGGCCGCGTCGATGGCCAGGGATATCGTCTCGCCGATCGACTGCCCGACAAGGCCCCTGAGGTTTTCCAGGAGGAGGGTGAGGTCCACCTTGCCGATGTCGAGGGGTTGCGAGCGGGTAAAGCCCATCAGCTGCCGGATCAGCTGCACGCCCCGGTCGGTGGCGGCCGCGGCGTTTTCGATCGGCTTTCGCAAGGCGGGGTCGGCGGACCCTTGCGATATCCGCTCCAGGGCGCCGCCAATCACCATCAAGAGGTTGTTGAAATCATGGGCGATGCCGCTGGCGAGGCGGCCGACCGCGGCCAGTTTCTCCGACTGGGCCTGACGGGCCGCCTGGGCCTGGCGTTCGCGCGCCTGGCGCCAGGCGAAGACGGCGATGAGGCCGGCCAGGAGGAGGGCGGCGCCCGCTCCGGTCAGGGTCAGCAACACCGATCCGAGCGCCGGCCGGGTGAGCTGGTCGGCCCTGACCGCAACGTGGGTCGACCAGCCGCTCAGAAGCGAGGTCTCGAAGGCGGTGTAGTTGGCGACCCCTTCATAGGTCACGCCGCGGTAGAATCCGCCCTTTGCCCGGGCGATGGCGGCGCGGACATGGCGCGTGGCGGGCTTGCCTAGCCACCGCTCGCCCCTCAGGGATCGGGCGATGAACCGGCCTTGGCGATCGACGATGGCGATGACCAGGGCCGGCGCCTCGCGACGGCCGAGCACGGTCTGGAAATCCTCGGTCCCCAGCTCGGCGGTCAGGAGGTAGCGGAGCATGCCGTCCTCCAGCACCGGCGCGTGGATCGCCACGCAGGGGCAGGCCGGCGCCCCTCCGACCACGCCGGTGATGCTGCTGAGCACTAGATCGCTAGGCCGCTTCGCCAACTGCTCGGCGATCCATGGCCGGGCGGCGGCGCCGACCTGGGCGCTGCGCGTCTCCCAGATTTCCTTGCCGGTGGCGGCGTCGGTGAGGACGACGTTCCGCCACCTTGGCCGCCGCCGCTGGACGCCCAGGACGCGCTCCCGCGCGCCGGCCCAGTCATGCTTCACCAGAAACTGGGAACCGGCGAGGACTTCGAGGGCGCTCAGATCCGCCAGCAGCCGCCCGTCGACGGCCGACTGGATCTCGCGCACCCGGCTCATGGCGTCGGCCTCGATCTGCCGGCGCAGGCCCTGCATGGAGAAGGCCGCCTGGAGGGCCGCGAACAGGATCAGCGGCAGGACGATCGCGGCGGCGAGGGTCGCGAAGGTGCGGCGCTCAGGTCTGGTCATGCGCCCTCCCGGCCCCGATAAGACACCCGCCGGGGGGTGCGCGCAACGCGGGCGCTCAGGGGGTCAGGGCATGGCGCAGGATCAGGGCGGCGTCGCGCAGAAGGTCGTCGCGCGGGATCAGGGTCTCTTCGTTCAGCATCTCGTCGGTGGCGTAGCCGTATTCGATGGAGAGGCGCATCCGGCGCCAGAGCACCTCGGGGGCCAGGCGCGGCAGGTAGGGGGCGTAGACCTCCGCCATGCGGTCGGTGACCAGGCGGTGGGATTCGATGCGCACATGGGCCAGCTGGGGGACGGCGCGCAGGGCGCGAAGGATCCAGATGGCGCCCGGTTCGCTGGCGGTGACGCCGGCGGTGGCGCGCATCAGATCCTCGGTAGCGTCGCCCAGGGCCCCCAGGCCCAGCGGCCCATGGCGATCCAGCCAGGCGAAGAGGACGGCGTTCTGGCGATCCATCAGCCGGCGCCCGAGGGCTTCCAGGACCGCGTACTTGTCCTTGAAATAGCGATAGAGGGCCGGCGGGGTCATGCCCGCCCGCGCGGCGATCAGATTGGTGGAGATGCGCTGGATGCCGACTTCGCCCAGCAGGGCGCCGGCCACGTCGAGCAGGCGCTCGTAGGTCTGGAC
>JACDGF010000092.1 GCA_013815405.1 Caulobacteraceae bacterium
GCCGTCTCCCATAAGCCGCCCCCTCACGCCGCCGGGCCCGCCCGCCGGCGCGAAAGCTTATGACGGGTGACGCGTGGGCCGCCGTTGAGATCGCGCCTCCACCAACGGAGGGGCCGGACCGCGTCGAAGCTGAAAGTTGCCTTCTCATGTCCAAGCGCCATTCGGCGAAGTACAAGATCGATCGGCGGATCGGCGAAAATCTCTGGGGGCGGCCCAAATCACCGGTCAACCAGCGCTCCTACGGCCCCGGCCAGCACGGCCAGCGGCGCAAGAACAAGGTTTCCGATTTCGGCCTGCAGCTGCGCGCCAAGCAGAAGCTGAAGGGCTACTACGGCAACCTCACCGAAAAGCAGTTTTCCCGCACCTACGAGGAGGCCGCCCGCCGCAAGGGCAACACCTCGGAAAACCTGATCGCCCTCCTGGAATCACGCCTGGACGCCATCGTCTATCGCGCCAAGTTCACCCCGACGGTGTTTTCCGCCCGGCAGTTCGTCAACCATGGCCACGTCCAGGTCAACGGCAAGAGCGTGAACATCCCCTCCTATCGGGTCAAGGCGGGCGACGTCGTCCAGGTGCGCGAGCGTTCGCGCAACATGGCCCTGGTCCTGGAAGCGCTGCAATTGGCCGAACGGGACATCCCCGACTATGTCGAGGTCGACGCCAAGGCGATGACCGCGAAATACATCCGCACCCCGGAACTGGCGGAAGTGCCCTACCCTGTGAAGATGGAGCCCAATCTGGTGGTGGAGTTCTACGCGTCCTGAGGGATCAGCGCCTGCCGATCAGCGCGGCCAGCTTGGCCGCCGCCTCGTCGAGGACGGCGGGCGAAACGGCGCCGGCGATCTTCGCGTGCCGCGCCCGCCAATCGACGATGCGAACCTGATCCACCAGCACGACTCCGGCCAAGCCGGATTGGGCCGTGAGGGGAACCTCGAAGGGCCATCCACGCGTTCGGCTCGTTATCGGCGCCACCAAGGCTCGGCCCGAGAGGTCGTTGTAGGAATGATCGGACAAGACCAAGGCTGGTCGGCGGCCGTCTTGTTCTGTCCCGAGAGTTGGGGAAAAGTCGACCCAGACTATATCACCCGGCGCGGGAGCGGCGGCGGCAGACTCGCTCACCAGATTTCGCCGCCGCGCGGCTCGTCCTCCATCAGCAAGGGAGGCTGCTCGGTGTCCGCCATCGCCGCCACCAAGTCACGGATATCATAGCGTCTGCGACGCAGAACGATGGCGTCATCGTCCATCGTGAGATCCAGGGTGACCCCCTCGCGCAGTCCCATCGTCTCGGCGACCTCTCTGGGGACGCGCACCGCCAGACTGTTGCCCCAGCGCGCAATCGAAGATCGCATGTGTCATCCCCTTTAGGCTCTACATTGTATAGCCGGAGATGGGCGTCAGGTCAAATTAGCCGCGTCCGCGGGGCGACCAGGGGCTCACGCCGCCAGGGCGCCGTGTTCGGCGAGGAAGGTCTTGAGTTCGCCCGACTGGAACATCTCGCGCACGATGTCCGATCCGCCGACGAATTCGCCGTCGACATAGAGCTGGGGAATGGTCGGCCAGTCGGAGTAGCTCTTGATTCCCTGGCGCAGTTCCTCGGTCTGCAGGACGTTGACCCCGACGAAATCCACGCCCAGGTGATCGAGGATCTGCACGACGATGGCCGAGAAGCCGCATCCCGGTTGTTCGGGCACGCCCTTCATGAACACCACCACCGGATGCTGGGCCACGGTTTTGGCGATGAAATCGTGGGCGGTGGGAGCCTCGGCGGTGTCGGTCATGGGGAATCTCACTCTGGCGGAGGGCTGTCTCTTGGCCAGAGCTAGGGACGAGGGCCCTCGGGTTCAAGCGCGCCGCGCTTCACCGGGCAGGCTTGGCGGAGGTCTCGAGGGCCAGGGCATGCAGTCGGCCGCCCATCTTGCCCTTGAGCGCCGCGTAGACGAGCTGGTGCTGACGGACGCGGGGCAGGCCGGCGAATCCGGCGTCGACGATTCGCGCCCGGTAGTGGTCGCCGTCGCCGGCCAGATCGTCGATCGCGATCTCCGCCTCTGGAAAAGCGCTGCGCAGGTCGGCTTCGAGTTCGGCGGCGGGCATGGGCATGGGGCTTCCTCCTGGGCCGGGTTCGTGGGAGGACGATCCTAGCATGACCTCGCCCCATTCCTTGCGCCTGGCGCTCGTGGCGGCCTCGGCCCCGGCCCTCGCCCTTCTGTCGGCGTGTAACGTCGTGATCACCCCGGCGCCGCTCTTGACGCGGGCGGACGAGGCGGGCGCGCCGGCGCCGAGGCCCGGCCTGTGGCGTTTCGACGGCGACGCCGACTGCCGGGTGGACGAGAGCCGCCCCCTGATCGAATGGCCCAAGTGCGGCGCCGGAGCGGTGCTGAACGCGGGAACGGCCGGCTATTTCGAACGCGGAACGGGCGTCCCGGTGTGGACCACGCAGCCGCTGATCCTGGCCGCCGGCGCGCCGAGGATCGCCCAGGCCCAGGTCAAGTTCTCGGGGGACGTCAAGGTCGAGGGGGCGACCTACGCCTATGCCGGGGTCCGGGCAACCAAGCTCGACGATCGCGGGCGGGTCGTGGCCCTGAGCGCTTGGCCGGTCCAATGCGGCCCGCCGCCGCTTGCCGGTGAAGGCGGGGGCGCCGCCGCCGGCACGGCCAAGCCGCTGCCCGGCCTGACGATGAAGCGCGGTGATCCGGTCTGCTCTACGACCTCGAAGTCGGCGCTGCGCGAAGCCGCCAAGGCGAGCGAGGCCTGGGCCCCCAACTCGCTGAACGCCCACTGGGTGCGGAACGGCCCTTAGGCGCCGGCCATATAGGCGGGCATCCACCCTTCGTGCGCTTGGCGCAGCCTCTCCAGCGGGACGCTGAACAGGCTCGGCGCTTCGAAGGCGTCCCCGCCGGCGCGGCCCACCGAAGCAATGGTCACCCCCGCCCTCACGGCCCCTTCGATGATCCCCGAGGGTTCCGCGCTGGCGATCAGATAGCGGCCCTGGTCTTCGCCGAACAGGAAGAGGTGAGGGGCCAGTCCGCCTGCTGTCTCCAAGGTGAGGCCGATGGTCGACGCCAAGGCCATTTCCGCCGCCGCGATCGCGAGGCCGCCGTCGGAGAGGTCATGAACCGTGCGCACGGCGCCCGAACGGATGAGGCCGCGCACGAAGTCGCCGTTGCGGCGCTCGGCGGCGAGATCCACCGGCGGCGGCGCGCCTTCCTCGCGGCCCAGGATCTCCCGCAGATAGAGGCTCGAGCCCATCTCGCCGCGGCTTTCGCCGACCAGGAGAAGCGTGTCGCCGGCCTCGAGGGAGGCGAAGCCCGCGCGGCGCGCGTGGTCAGGGATCAGGCCGACGGCGCCGACGGTCGGCGTGGGCGGAATGGCCGCGCCGCCCGTCTCGTTGTAGAGGCTGACGTTGCCGCTCACCACGGGGAAGTCGAGGGCGCGGCAGGCCTGCGCCATGCCCTCGATCGCGCGCACGATCTGGCCCATGATCTGCGGGCGTTCGGGGTTGCCGAAATTGAGGTTGTCGGTGACCGCAATGGGATCGCCCCCGACGGCGGTCAAATTGCGCCAGGCCTCGGCCACCGCTTGCTTGCCGCCCTCGAACGGGTCGGCCGCCACATAGCGGGGCGTGCAGTCGCTGGTGAGGGCCAGGGCCTTTCGCCCACCGTCGACCCGCACGACGCCGGCGTCGGCGCCGCTGGCGGAGTCGGCCAGGGTGTCGGCCATGACGTGGCGGTCGTACTGCTCCCAGATCCAGCGTTTGCTGGAAAGATCGGGGCAGGCGATCAGCTTCAGGATCGCCGCCTCCCAATCGGCGGGAGGGCTTACGCCGGCCGGATCCAGGGGCGCCTCCGACGGCGGCTCGACCCAGGGGCGGTCATAGAGCGGAGCGTCGGCGGTCAGGGGGCCCAGCGGCAGGTCGCAGACCACCGCGCCGTGATGTCTGAGGACGATGCGGCCGGTGTCGGTGGTGCGCCCGATGGTGGCCGCGTCCAGCCCCCATTTGGCGAAGATCCGGCGGCCGTCGGCCTCCCGGCCGGGCTTCAGGATCGCCAGCATCCGCTCCTGGCTCTCCGACAGCATCATCTCATAGGCGGTCATCCCCTCCTCGCGCTGGGGCACGCGGTCGAGGTCGAGGTCGATGCCGACATCGCCCTTGCCGGCCATCTCTACGCAGGAGGAGGTCAGGCCCGCCGCCCCCATGTCCTGGATCGCGGCCACCGCGCCGGACGCCATCAGCTCCAGGGTCGCCTCGATGAGCAGTTTCTCGGCGAACGGGTCGCCCACCTGGACCGTGGGGCGCTTTTCCTCCGAGTCCTCGTCGAACTCGGCCGAGGCCATGGTGGCCCCGTGGATCCCGTCGCGCCCGGTCTTGGAGCCGAAATAGACCACCGGCAGGCCGGCGGCGGGGGCGGCGGAATAGAAGATCTTCTCGGCGTCGGCGAGGCCCACGCACATGGCGTTCACCAGGATGTTGCCGTCGTAGCCCGAGTGGAAATTGGTCTCGCCGCCCAGGGTCGGGACGCCGACGCAGTTGCCGTAGCCGCCGATGCCCGCCACCACGCCGGCCACCAGGCGCCGGGTCCTAGGGTGTTTGGGGTCGCCGAACCTTAGGGCGTTGAGAAGGGCGATCGGGCGCGCGCCCATGGTGAAGACGTCGCGCATGATCCCGCCGACCCCGGTCGCGGCGCCCTGATAGGGTTCGATGAATGACGGGTGGTTGTGGGATTCCATCTTGAACACCACCGCCTGGCCATCGCCGATATCCACCACCCCCGCGTTCTCGCCGGGACCCTGGATCACTCTGGGGCCGGCGGTGGGGAACTTGGCCAGGTGGCGCCGCGAGGACTTGTAGGAGCAGTGCTCGCTCCACATCACCGAAAAGAGGCCTAGCTCCAGCGGGTTGGGCTCGCGGTTCAGCCGCCGCATGATGAGGTCGTATTCCTCGGCCTGGAGGCCGTATTCCAGGGCCGTTTCGGCTGTCGATCCGGCGGGGGCGCTCATGGCGCTTCCTAGCGGGTCTGGAGGCCGTCGGCCATGGCCGACGCGCCGCGGGACCGGAAAATAGGCCCCATCTGAACAATGTTCAAATTTTCGCTTGCGCGCAGGTGATCATCGGTATCTAATCAGTGCTAAGTTCCGAGTCGGATCACCGCCTGCTCCCCTCAGGTGGCCGACCGGGGCCCGGGCGGCGGCTCGCCGCCGCCCCTTGTCTCTCGCACACGGAAGGCCTTGACCCATGAAACTGCAAATCGCGGCGGCCTGCGCCGCCCTCTCCCTCGGCCTGGCGAGCGTCGCCCGCGCCGATACGATCAGCGCCACCCTGGAGCGGCCCGTGGCGAGCCACGCGCAGTTCCTGCTCGCCCACGCGGACTGGAACTGCGACGGCGCGACCTGCGTCGGCGCCCGGGTGCCCGCCGAAGCCGGCGCCCTCTTCGGCTGCCGGGCCCTGGTCAAGAAGGTCGGCCCGGTGACCGCCTACAGCGAATTCAAGCCCACCGACGACGCGAGCCTGGCCAAGTGCAACACCGCCGCCGCCGGGCCGGCCCCGATCGGGACCGCCTCGCGCTGATCGTTCGTGGACGGGCGGCCCCGGCGGGCCGCCCGCGTCACGCGCTGGCCATCACGCTCTGGAACAGCAGGGCGCCGTCGGCGGAGCCCAGCTCGGGCTCGAAGGCGCGGTCGGGGTGGGGCATGATCCCCAGCACATTTCCGCTTGCATCGACGATGCCGGCGATGTCCCGGGCCGAGCCGTTGGGATTGCCTGCATAGCGGAACACCACCCGGCCCTCGCCTTCCAGCCGGTCCAGGGTTTCCTCGTCGGCGAAATAGTTGCCCTCGCCATTGCCCACCGTCATGGTCGCGCGGCGCCGGTCCTTGAAAGCGGCGGTGAAGCGCGTCTGGAGGTTGCTCACGTCCAGGTCCACCGGCTTGCAGACGTATTTGAGGCCGGCGTTGCGTAGGAGGGCGCCCGGCAGCATCCCCGCCTCGCAAAGGATCTGGAAGCCGTTGCACACCCCGGCGACCGCCACGCCCCGCGCCGCCGCCGCGCGAACCTCGGCCATCACCGGCGAGAGGGCGGCCATGGCCCCGGCCCTCAGATAGTCGCCGTGGGCGAACCCGCCCGGCAGCACGATGAGGTCGACGCCGGCGGGAAGGGCGGTCTCCTGATGCCAGACCCTCTCGACGCGCGCCCCGGTCGATGTTTCGATGGCGCGCTGGCAGTCGCGGTCGCAGTTTGAACCGGGGAAGACGACCACGGCGGCTTTCATGGCCGGCTCACGCTTCGCCCACCTCCGCGCGCCAGCTTTCGATCACCGGATTGGCCAGCAGGCGCTCGCACATGGCCTTGACCTGCGCCTCGGCCGCGGCGCGGTCGGCGGCGGCGAGATCGAAGGCGATGATCCGGCCCACCCGCGCGTGGCTCACGCCGGTCCAGCCCAGGCCATGCAGGGCGGCTTCCACCGCCTTGCCCTGGACGTCGAGGACGCCGGGTTTGAGGAACACATGGACCGTCGCCTTCATGGCTCGGCCTCTCTCCCTACTCCGTTTTCCCCCCCGACTGGATCGGGGGGACAGCGGGGACCCAGGCTTTTTCTGAAACGCAAGCCGCTCGACGATAAAACACCTGGATCCCCGCTTTCGCGGGGAAGACGGGAGGGGTGGATCACCGGGTCGAACTCCGAGTCAGTGGATGCCACCTTGGATGACCGTCGGCATCTCCTTCATGATCCCCAGGCGCCGGGCCACCTCGGTGTAGCTTTCGATGACGGCGCCGAGATCCCGGCGAAAGCGGTCCTTGTCGAGTTTCTCGCTGGTCGCCGAGTCCCACAGCCGGCAACTGTCGGGGCTGATCTCGTCGGCCAGGATGACCCGGGAAAAATCGTTCTCCCACACCCGGCCGTATTCGACCTTGAAGTCGACCAGGGTGATGCCCACCGCGCCGAACAGGCCGGTGAGGAAGTCGTTCACCCGAAGTGTGGTGGCCATCATGTCGTCGATCTCCTGGGTCTGGGCCCAGTTGAAGGCGGTGATGTGCTCCTCGGCCACCATGGGGTCGGAGAGCTTGTCGTCCTTCAGGTAGAATTCGATGATCGAGCGGGGCAGGGCCTGGCCTTCGGGGAGGCCGAAACGCTTGGACAGCGACCCGGCGGCGATGTTGCGGCACACCACTTCCAGGGGAATGATCTCCACCTCGGTGATCAGCTGTTCGCGCAGGTTGAGGCGGCGGATGAAGTGGTTCTGGATCCCGATCGAATTGAGCCGGGTCATGATGTATTCGCTGATGCGATTGTTGATCACCCCCTTGCCCTCGAGGATCGCCTTCTTCTGGCCGTCGAAGGCCGTGGCCTCGTCCTTGAAATACTGGATCAGGGTGCCGGGTTCGGGACCCTCATAGAGGATCTTGGCCTTGCCTTCGTAGATCTTCTTGCGGCGGGTCATGGTCTTGGAGCCTTCCTTTGGCCAGGCGGCGGCGACGAATGAAACCGCGCGCGGACGCTGTAGGCGATCCTGCGCGCGGCTTTCGACTCGGCATCGCGTCTGGCTTCATCAGGGCTGTCGGACCCTAGCCGAACCGGCGCGTGCGCGCAAACGCGCCCTTGCGTCGTTCCTGGGTTTCTCGTTCACCGTCGGTTCAGGGTGGCGCGCATAGCGGTCGGCGACTTGGGGGCGCTGTTGCGGATGGCTCGAGCGAAAGGTTGAACCGATGAACGACTGGCGATGGGCTAGGGCCGGCGCGCTGTTGGCCACGGTCTCGACCGTGGCGATGCTTATCGAGCCGGTCGCGGCCAGCGCCCAGGACGCGCCGAACGGATATCGGAACGG
>JACDGF010000093.1 GCA_013815405.1 Caulobacteraceae bacterium
GGATACGCCGGCGCCTGCGCCGCGGCGATGGCGACGGGTCTCATCGGCATGGGCCTCGAGGCCGGCGCGGTTCCGACCCTGGCGGGCGCGGCCTGGCAATGGGTGGCCAGCGCGGCGCTGTTTCCGTTCGCCTGGCGGATGATCGAGCGCTACGAAGCGGCGGACGCGCGATACCGATGACCAGCCCTTCCATCTATTTCGACGAGGTGAACGAGCGACAGGGCCTGTTCCACAGGCGCGCATTTCTGTTCGGCGGCGGCGCCGGCCTTGGGCTCGCGGCCCTAGGCGTCCGGCTGGCGCACTTGCAGCTCTTGGAAACCAAGCGCTATCGGATGCTCTCCGAACACAATCAGTTCCAGTTCCTGCTCACCCCACCCCCGCGCGGACTGATCCTGGATCGCAACGGCGTGGTGCTCGCGTCCAACCGCCCGGCGTTCCGCCTGCTGCTGGCCAGGGACGAGACTACCGACGTAACGGCCGTCCTGGCCGATCTGGCCAAGCTGGCCCCCCTGGACGAGGCGCGGCTGCACCGGGCCGCGGCCGAACTCGACGCGGCCCCGCGCAAGGCCCCGGTGGCGGTGCTGGAGGACATGACCTGGGAGGAGTTCTCGCGCGTCAATGTTCGGGCGCCGGAACTGCCGGGGGTCACCGCCGACATGGGCGAGGTAAGGGTCTATCCGTTCGGCGGGGCCTTCGCCCATGTGATAGGCTATGTAGCCAAGGTGAACGCCAGGGACTTGGCCAAGTCTGGGCCCAACGCCGACCCGATCCTGCTCAACCCGGGATTTCGCATAGGCAAGCAGGGGGTGGAAAAGGCCTTCGACCTCGACCTGCGGGGCAAGGCGGGAGCGCGCAAGGTGGAGGTCGACGTCAAGGGCCGCCAGGTGCGCCAGGATCCGGCCGGCGACATCGCCCCCGCGCCCGGCGCGCCCATCCGCCTGACCCTGGACGCCGACATCCAGAACCGCGCCCTGGAAGTGTTTGGCGAGGAAAGCGGCGCCGCGGTGATGATCGATTGCCGCAGCGGGGACATCCTGTGCCTGCTTTCGGCCCCGAGCTTTGACGCCAACCGCTTCGTCAAGGGGCTGACCGCGCCGGAATACCGCGCCCTGGCGGGGTACGATCGCAAGCCCCTGTTCAACAAGGCCCTGACCGCCACCTATCCGCCGGGATCGACCTTCAAGACGATGGTCGCCCTGACCGCTCTGGAGCATGGCGTCGATCCGAACCGCACCTATGCCTGCCATGGCGCCTGGGCGTGGGGCGGCCGCGTCTGGCACTGCGACAAATCCCACGGCGTGCTGAACATGCACGACGCCATCCGGCAGTCCTGCGACATCTTCTTCTATCAGACCGCGCTGGGGGTCGGTCCCGACCGGATCGCCGCCACGGCGCGCCATTTCGGCCTGGGCGAGGTTTTCGACCTGGGTATCCCCGGCCAGAAGCCCGGCATCATCCCCGATACCGCCTACAAGCGCCGCGCCTTCCCCCAGGATCCGGTCTGGCATCCGGGCGAGACCCCCAGCATGGGCATCGGCCAGGGCTATGTCAGCGTCAATGCCCTACAGCTGGCGGTGATGGTCTCGCGCCTGGCCAACGGCGCCAGGGCCCTCAAGCCCCGCCTCGTTCATTCCATCGGCGGCGTGGTCCAGCCGTCGGGCGCGGAGGCGCCAGGACTACCGTTCGCCAGGGAACATATCGATTTCGTGCGCGCCGCCATGGCTTCGGTGGTGGAGTCCGGAACGGCGGCGGCGTCCGGCCAGCTCGGCCTGGGGCCGATCAAGATGGCCGGTAAGACCGGGACGGCGCAATCGCACACCTATACCGCGGCGGCGGGTGGGATCCACGGCGCCAAAGGGGCCTGGGCCATGCGCGACCATGCCTGGTTCGTCGCCTTCGCCCCCTATGACGATCCGCGCTACGCCTTGAGCGTCCTGGTCGAGCACGGCGGCTTCGGCGGAACCGCGGCGACCCCCAAGGCGGCCGAGCTGATGCGGGTCGCTCTGCTGAAGGACCCGCAGGTCCGCGCCCGGATCGTCGCGCCTCTCCCCACGAGCGAGCCGCCCGCGCTGGGTCGTCCCGGCGCGGTGACGTGACCGCCCCGGCCATCACCCGCCAGGGCGAGCGCGACCGGTTGGTCGTCAAGCTCTCCCAGATCGACTGGATCTTCTGCCTCATGCTGGCCGCCATCGCGGCGGCCGGCGGCCTGATGCTCTATTCCATCGCCGGCGGCGCGTGGTCCCCCTGGGCGGGGCGTCACCTGACCCTCTTCGCCGTCTGTTTCGTGATCATGATCGCCCTGGCCACGGTGGACGTGAGAGTGTGGTTTTCCCTGGCCTATCCCACCTACGCGATCGGCCTGCTCCTGTTGCTGGCGGTGGCCGTGGTCGGCCACTCGACCCTCGGCGCGCGGCGCTGGCTCGATCTGGGACCCCTGCGCATCCAGCCGTCCGAGATCATCAAGATCGGCCTGGTGCTGGCCCTGGCCCGCTTCTACCACGGCCTCCCCGCCGACAAGGCGCGGTTCTCCGGTTGGCTGCTGATACCCGCCGCGCTGATCATCGTCCCCGCCGCCATCGTCGCCCACCAGCCGGATCTGGGCACCGCGCTTCTGATCGTGGCCACCGGCGGGGTGACGATGATCCTGGCCGGCCTCAGCCTGCGCCTGGCGACCGTCGGCGTGGTCGGCGTCGCCGCCGTCCTGCCGGCGGTGTTCATGTTCGTCCTCAAGAGCTATCAGCGCGCCCGCCTGCTCACCTTCCTCGATCCGGAGGCGGACCGGTCGGGCGCCGGCTACCACATCATCCAGAGCAAGATCGCCCTGGGGTCCGGCGGCCTGTTGGGCAAGGGGTTTGGGCTTGGCACTCAGAGCCAGCTCAACTTCCTGCCCGAGAAATCCACCGACTTCATTTTTTCGTCCCTGGCCGAGGAGTTCGGGTTCCTGGGTTGCGTCCTCGTCCTGGCCGCCTACGCGGCGGTGATCTTCATGGCCCTGCGCATGGCCTCTCTCGCCCACAGCCACTTCGCACGCCTGGCGGCCGGCGGCGTCACCGCCACCTTCGCCCTGTGCGTGCTGATCAACGGGGCGATGGTCATGGGCCTCGCCCCCGTGGTCGGCGTGCCCATGCCCCTTCTGTCGTACGGCGGGACGGTGATGATCACCATGATGGTGGGCTTCGCCCTGGTCCTGTCCGTGCGCGTGCACCGCTATTCGGAGGTCACCCGGGGAAAGGGGGCGTTCCTCTAAACCTCGAGGGCGGCGTCCGTCGCCCGGACCAGGCCGTCGACGATGCCGGGCTCGGTGGAGGCGTGGCCGGCGTCCCACACCACGTCCAGGCGAGCCTCGGGCCAGGCGGCCTTCAGCGCCCAGGCGCTCTGCATCGGGGTCACCACGTCGAACCGGCCCTGCACGATCCAGCCCGGAATATGCCGGATCGCGCCGACGTTCTCGAGCAGCCAGCCGTCCTTGTCGAAGAAACCGTGGTTGACGAAGAAATGGCACTCGATCCGCGCGAAGGCGACGGCGAAGTCCACTTCATCGAACTTGGCCGGCCGGCCCTGGGGGCCGCGCAGGGAGATGGTGTCTCCCTCCCACTGGCTCCAGGCCGCCGCCGCCCTGGCCTGGACGCGCCGATCCGGATCGGTCAGGCGCCGGTGATAGGCCCCGATCAGGTCGCCGCGCTCGGCCTGGGGGATCGGGGCGCGAAAACGCTCCCACGCGTCGGGAAAGATCATCGAGGCGCCGTCCTGGTAGAACCAGGTGAGTTCGCGCCGGGTGAGCAGGAAGACGCCCCGCAGCACCAGCCCCGCCACGCGCTCGGGATGGGAGATCGCATAGGCCAGGGCGAGGGTCGATCCCCAGGATCCGCCGAACACCGTCCAGCGCTCGACGCCAAGGCGCCGGCGCAGCCGTTCGATGTCCTCCACCAGGCGCCAGGTGTCGTTGTCCTCGAGCGAGGCGTTGGGCCGGCTCTTGCCGCAGCCGCGCTGGTCGAACAGGGCCACGCGCCAGCGGGCGGGGTCGAAGAAGCGCCGCATGGTGGGATTGATCGCGCCGCCCGGCCCGCCGTGCAGCACCACCGCCGGCTTACCCCCGAGCGCGCCGCATTCCTCATAGTAGATTTCGTGGGGGCCGCCGGTGGCCATCCATCCGCTGGCGAAGGGCTCGGTCTCGACATAGAGGCCGCGCCGGCCAGCGGGGGACAGGGCGGCGGGGGCGACGGCGGTGCGGTCCATGGCGATGGTTCTACAGCGAAAACCGGCGGTCCAGCCAGTCCAGGATGACACGATTGACGGCTTCCGGCTTTTCCTGCTGGGTCCAGTGGCCGGACTCCTCGATCAGGGCCTTTTCCAGGTCCGGGACATGGTCCTCCATGCCGTCGGCCGCCGAAGGTGGCAGCACGGCGTCCTTTTCGGCCATGACCATCAGGGACGGCACGGTCACCCGATCGGCCGTCCCTTCCGAGGCGCGCCAGTTGCGGGTGAAATTGCGGTACCAGTTGATTCCACCGGTGAAGCCGGTGCGTTGGAAGGTGTCGACGAAGACCGCCATTTCGTCGTCGGTCAGGAACCTCTCGCGCGGATCGAACGCAGGGTCATAGGTCTGGAGCATTTTGACGAGGGGGAAGGTCGACTCCCCCTCGGTCCGCGGCCGATCGGCCAGGACACTCCCCGACACCCCGCCACTGGCCGGCGGCGCCCCCGGCGGAGGCTTGCGCAGGAAGAAGCTCATCGCCTTGGCGACGTCGCGATCGAGCACGTCGTCCGCCTCGCCGGGGGTCTGGAAGTGGACGATGTACATCTCCTCGCCGAAACGCCGGCGCATGATCTCGATCGGGTCGGCCGGGGGCCTGGCCATGAAGGGGGTGTTGAGGCCGATCACCCCGGCCACGCGGCCCGGATGATTAAGGGGCATCTGCCAGACCACGACGCCGCCCCAGTCGTGGCCGCAAAAGATCGCTTTTTCCACGCCCAAATGATCGAGCAGGCCGACCATGTCGCCGGTGAGATGTTCCATGTCGTAGTCTTCGACCGGACCTGGGCGGGAAGTCAGGCCGTAGCCCCGCTGGTCTGGCGCGATCGCCCAGCGCCCGGCGGCCTCCAGGGCCTTGAGCTGGTGGCGCCAGGAAAAAGCCAGTTCCGGAAAGCCGTGGCAGAAGACGACTGGAACTCCCCGCCGCGGGCCGGTTTCGTAATAGGCCATGCGCACACCGTTGACGTCGGCGTATTTCACCGGCGGCATCTGGGTTTCGAGGGCTGACATGTCGAACGCTCCAAGTTGCGGGGAGACCCGACCGACCCCTTCACGGCGACCGGATGACGAACTTCAAAAGCGACGCGGCGCCGCGGCCGTCAAGGGCCGCCGGCCCTGGCGGCCTGGGTGTATATCACTCGCCAGTGGCCGTCGCGCCTCGCCCAGACATCGACGAAGCGGAGGCGCACGTCGAACTTCTGTCCGTGATCGACCCCTCGCCACCTGGCGACGCCGCCCCCTCTTCCCCTCCTCGCCCCTCTTTCCTTCACTCCGGCATAGCGTAGATTGAGCGCCGGCGCCGCTCGCGAATTGCGGCGAGCAAAATGGGGACCGATTTGTTCCAACTTCGTTCAGGATTGCTCCTCGTCCTCGCGCTGCTCGCCGCGGGGCCGGCGTTCGCCGCCGAAATATCGCCTTCCGCCTTCAGCGCCCTGCAATGGCGGAGCATCGGGCCCTATCGGGGCGGTCGGGCGGTGGCCGTGGCCGGCGTGCCGGGCCAGCCGAACGTCTTCTATTTCGGCGCGGCCTCGGGCGGGGTGTGGAAGACGATCGACGCGGGCGCCACCTGGAAGCCGATCTTCGATTCGCAGCCGGTCGCTTCGATCGGGGCGATCGCGGTGGCGCCCAGCAATCCCGATATCCTCTATGTCGGCACCGGCGAGGGCGCCCTGCGCGGCGACATCACCTTCGGCGCCGGGGTGTTCAAGTCGGTCGACGGCGGCAAGACCTGGACCGACCTGGGCCTGAAGGACACGCGGCAGATCGGCGCGGTGGTGGTCGATCCGGCCAACCCGGACATCGTGATGGTGGCGGCGATCGGCCACGCTTTCGGCCCCAACACCGAACGCGGGGTGTTTCGCAGCGTCGACGGCGGCAAGACTTGGCGCAAGGTGCTCTACAAGGACGAGAACACCGGGGCCATCGACCTGGCCCTCGACCCCCACGACGCCCGCATCGTCTACGCCGCCTTGTGGCAGGTGCGCCGCCAGCCGTGGAATTTTTCCAGTGGCGGCCCGGGCAGCGGCCTCTATCGCTCCCGCGACGGGGGAGCCACCTGGACGCGCCTTTCCGGAAACGGCCTGCCGGGTGGGATCCTGGGCCGGATCGACGTCGCCGTCTCGGCCGCCGACCCCAAGCGGGTCTACGCCATGGTCGAGGCCCAGGACGGCGGCCTCTATCGCTCCGATGACGGCGGCGCAACGTGGAAGCGGATCAACCAGGATGGCCGCATCCGCCAGCGCGCCTGGTATTTCTCCAAGATCTACGCCGATCCGAAGGCGGTCGACACGGTCTATGCCTTGAACACCGGCATGTTGCGCTCCACCGACGGCGGCGCGAGCTTCAACCTGGTGTCCGCCACCCATGGCGACCACCACGCCCTGTGGATCGATCCGGCCAACCCCAAGGCCCTGATCAACGCCAACGACGGCGGCGCCAGCATCTCCCTGGACGGCGGCGCGACCTGGTCCACCCAGGAGAACCAGCCGACCGGCGCCTTCTACCACGTGGCTGTCGACAACCGTTTTCCCTACTTCGTCTACGGCGCGCAGCAGGACAATTCCAATCTGGCGGTGGCCAGCTTCGACGACGAGGGGGTGATCGGCCCGCGCGACTGGTATCCAGCCGGCGGGGGAGAGTCGGGCTTCGTCATCCCCGACCCGCGCGATGCGAACATCGTCTACAGCGATTCCGAGAACCAGTTCGCGCGCTACGACCGTCGCGCCCGGCAGTCCCGCAACATTAGTCCCGATCCGATCGACAATTCGGGGCACCCGGCGGCGGATCTCGTCCATCGCTTCAACTGGACCTCGCCGCTGATGCTGTCGCCGCACGACCCGGACGTGCTCTACGCCGCCTCCGAGGCGGTGTGGAAGTCGGTCGACCATGGAAACAGCTGGACGATCATCAGCCCCGCCCTCACCCGCGACGACAAGTCCAAGCAACAAGCCAGCGGCGGGCCGCTGACCAAGGACATCACCAGCGTCGAATATTACGACACCCTCTTCGCCCTGGCCGAGTCGCCCCTGGCCAAGGGCAAGCTGTGGGCGGGTTCCGACGATGGCCTGATCCATCTGAGCGTGGACGGCGGCGCGCACTGGAGGGATGTGACGCCCCGCGGGATTCCGCCCTGGAGCACGATCAGCCTGATCGAGCCGTCGCCGCATCGCGCCGCCGGCGCCTACGTGGCTGTCGATCGGCACAAGCTCGACGACATCGCCCCCCATGCCTTCAAGACCAACGACGACGGCAAGACCTGGGCGTCCATCGCCGCCGGCCTGCCGACGGGTGCGGTGGTCCATGTAGTGCGCGAGGATCCCGTCAGGCCCGGGCTGCTCTACGCGGGAACCGAGGCGGGCGTCTTCGTCTCCTTTGACGATGGCGGCGCCTGGCGGCCCCTCCAGGGCGGCATGCCCGTGACTCCGGTCCACGATCTCGTGGTCAAGGGCGACGACCTCGTCGCGGCCACCCACGGCCGGTCGTTCTGGATCCTGGACGACCTCACGCCCCTTCGACAGGCCGCGCCGGCCCCCCGCCCCCTCGTGCTTTACACGCCTCAGACGGC
>JACDGF010000094.1 GCA_013815405.1 Caulobacteraceae bacterium
CCCCGGCGGCGAGATTGGCGATCACGGCCGCCATCCGCTCGGCATAGGGCCGGGCGTTCTCCGCCGCGTCGCGGGATTTGCGCAGCTTGGCCGCCGCGACCATCTGCATGGCCTTGGTGATCTTCTGCGTGGCCGTGACGCTGGCGATCCGGCCGCGGAGCTCCTTGAGGCTGGCCACTTAGCCCAAACTCGTCAGGCGAACGACTTGACGAACGCGTCGAGCGCGGCCTTGAGCCGTCCTTCCAGGTCGGCGCTCAGGGCCTTTTCGGTGGCGATCGCTTCGAGGAGATCGGCGTGCTGGCCGTGGAGGCGGGAGAGGAACTCCGCCTCGAAGCGGCCGACTTCGGAGACCGGGATATTGTCCAGATAGCCGCGGGTGCCGGCATAGAGCGAACAGACCTGCTCCTCCGCCGACTGCGGCGAATACTGGGGTTGTTTCAAGAGCTCGGTCAGCCGCTCGCCCCGCGCCAGCATCCGCTGGGTGGAAACATCCAGGTCTGAGCCGAACTTCGCGAAGGCGGCCATCTCCCGGAACTGCGCCAGTTCGCCCTTCAAGGGGCCGGCGGCCTGCTTCATTGCCTTGATCTGGGCGTTGCCGCCCACGCGCGAGACCGAGATGCCGATGTTCATGGCTGGGCGGATGCCCTGGAAGAACAGATCCGTCTCCAGGAAGATCTGGCCGTCGGTGATCGAGATCACATTGGTGGGGATATAGGCCGAGACGTCGTTGGCCTGGGTCTCGATGATCGGCAGGGCGGTGAGTGATCCGGAGCCGAACGCCTCGTTCAGCTTGGCCGCGCGCTCCAGCAGCCGCGAATGTAGATAGAAGACGTCGCCCGGATAGGCCTCGCGCCCCGGCGGGCGGCGCAGGAGGAGGCTCATCTGGCGATAGGCGACCGCCTGTTTCGAAAGGTCGTCATAGATGATCAGGGCGTGCATGCCGTTGTCGCGGAACCATTCGCCCATGGCGCAGCCGGAGAAGGGGGCGAGGAACTGCAGGGGGGCCGGCTCGGAGGCCGTGGCGCAGACCACGATGGTGTAGTCCAGGGCGCCACGCTCCTCGAGGGTCTTGACGATCTGGGCCACGGTCGAGCGCTTCTGGCCGATGGCGACATAGACGCAATAGAGCTTGGCGCTCTCGTCGGACGAGGCGTTGATCTGTTTCTGGTTGAGGATGGTGTCGATCGCCACCGCCGTCTTGCCGGTCTGGCGATCGCCGATGATCAGCTCGCGCTGGCCCCGGCCGATGGCGGTCAGGGAATCGACGCATTTGAGGCCGGTGTACATCGGCTCGTGCACCGATTTGCGCGGGATGATCCCCGGCGCCTTGACGTCCACCCGCCGCCGCTCGGCCACGTCGGTCAACGGCCCCTTGCCGTCGATCGGCTCGCCCAGCGGATTGAGCACCCGGCCGAGCAGGCCCTTGCCGACCGGCACATCGACGATCTCGCCCAGGCGGCGCACCTCGTCACCCTCGGCGATCTGGGCGTCGGCCCCGAAGATCACGATACCGACGTTGTCGCGCTCCAGGTTGAGCGCCATGCCCTTGACCCCGGCGGAGGGGAATTCGACCATCTCCCCGGCCTGGACCTGGTCGAGGCCATAGACCCGGGCGATGCCGTCCCCGACGCTCAGGACCTGGCCGACGTCGGAGACATCGGCCTCGACGCCGAAGTTGGCGATCTGGGATTTGAGGATGTCCGAAATTTCGGCGGCGCGGATGTCCATGCGGCGGCTAGGCTCTCTTGAGGGCGAATTTCAGGGAATCGAGCTTCGACTTGAGCGAAGCGTCATAGAGGCGCGAGCCCACGCGGACCTTGACCCCGCCCAATATGGCGGGATCGACGTGGGTCTCGATGCGGGGGTCCTTGCCGAGCGCCGTTCGCAGGGCGGCGGCGAGATCCGCGGTCTGCCCCTCGCTCATCGGCACGGCGGTCACCACCTGGGCCGAGACGACGCCCCGCCGCTCTTCCGACAGGCGCTCGAAAGCCTCGATGATCGTCGGCAGGGCCGAAGCCCGCGCGTTGGCGACCGTCAGGCCCAGAAATTTGCCCGTGACCTCGCAAAAGCCGGCCCGCGCGGCGATCGCCGCCAAGCCGGCGGCCTTGGACTCGGCGGAAAAGGCGGGAGACGCCAACAGGGAACGCAGGTCGGCGCTGCCCGCGTTCATGGCTTTCAGGGATTTGAGATCGGCCTCGACCGCGTCCAGGGCGTCCGTCTCGGCGGCGAGATCGAACAGCGCCCGCGCGTAGCGCGCGCCCACGTCCGTCGCTCTGGAATCGTCAGCCACGAGTAAAACCGCCTGAATGCCGCCGTCGCGCCGGACTTGGACAGGCGTCCGGATCCGGCATTAGGCTCGAATGCGCCTTAAAGAAGGCCCATGGGTTCGGAGGGCTTGCGAAAGCCCCTCGCCGAAGCCGCGCGCCTGATACCATGGGCCGTTCGGCGCCGCAACAACAACACCGCTGCCGCTGGAGACGGTTCGGTCGGTATTCCGCGCAACGGCGCGCAACAACTTTCACCGGAACGCACGCCGTAGCAACTGGCCGCGCCCTTCGCGCCTGCGAAGATGGGCGCCGGGCGAGACCCGGGCAATTCTCGCGACGGGCGAAGGGAACGGCTCCATCCGGCTGTCCGCGACTCAATCAGACTGAAAGGAAAACATCATGGCCCATTGGGTCAACGCCAAGGACGGCGGGTTCGACACCCGCAAGGACTGGAGCACCCGTCGGGTCCCGGTCTACAACGCCAAGCACAAGGACGACGCGATCCTCGACGCGGTCGGCGGCGCCTACACCGTCACGGTCACCAAATCCGAGAACGTCGCGAGCCTCCAGACGGCCTCGAACGCCACCCTGGCCTTCGCCGACAAGAGCGGCGCCATCTTCACCGTGAACAAGGGCACGGGCGCGGGCGCGAACGCGGGGACGATCAAGATCCGCAGCGAGAGCGCGCTCGCCTTCGAGGGCGGAACGATCAACAACACCGGCCTCATCTCCCTCGAGGCCAAGACGGGCGTCGCCGTCTTCAACGCGAAGGGCGACGTCACCCTTCAAGGTGGGGGCGCCGTCGTCATGGGCGACAACCTCCTCAACGTCATCGAGGATGGGTTCTCGGGGACCACCGGCACGCTGACCAATGTCGACAACACCATCTCCGGCGCGGGCGCGATCGGCATCGGACCCTCCAGCGGGGGAACCCTCACCGTGATCAACGGGGCGGCCGGCGTCATCGAGGCCACCGGAGCGAACAACGCCTTGCTGGTGAGCACGCCCGGCGTGACGATGGTCAACGACGGCCTGCTCCTGGCCACCGGCGCGGCGGGCCTCACCATCGCCGGCACCGTGGTGGACGGCTCGGGCGGGGGCGAGATCCGCGCCGGCAAGGGCTCGATCGTGCGCCTGTCGGATGCCGACATCGTCGGCGGCACGCTCGCCACGAACGGTACGGGGACGATCCTCGTCTCCGGCCAATCGGCCTTCGACGGCCAAGCCTCGGCGATCCACAACCAGGCGAAGGTGTCGATCGCCGACGGGGCTGTGCTCGGGGTTCGCGGCGCGATCGACAACAGCGGGACCATTTCGCTGCGGGGCGACAATGCCGGTTCGAGCATCGGCCTTGCCGGCGACCTCACCCTGACCGGCGGCGGCGTCGTCTCCCTGGGAGACTATGACCTCAACTCGATCTCCGGCCACGCCGCCACCGACACCCTGACCAACGTCGACAACACCATCACCGGCGACGGGGTGCTGGGGATGGGTCAGCTCACCCTGGTCAATCAGGCGGCGGGAACCATCCTGGAGACCGGGACCCGGGAGCTGATCATCAACACCGGCGCGGGTTCGATCACCAACGCCGGCCTCATCGAGGCGACCGGGATCGGCGGCCTGGCGCTCCAGGGCCCGGTGACCAACACCGGCGTGATCGAGAACGCCGGGCCGGGCACGATCGAAATCGACACCCCGATCGCCAACAAGGGCTCGCTGGTGGTCGACGGCGGGACCCTGGTCGCCTTCGGGGACGTCACCGGGAATGGTTCGGCCACGATCCGGAACGGCACGCTGAAGTTCGCCGGCGCCTTCAACCAGAACGTGAGGTTCACCAGCCAAAGCGGAATCCTGGAGCTGGCCCAGTCGCAATCCTACACCAGGACCGTCACGGGGATCGCCATTCATGGCGGCGGGGATATCCTGGATCTGGACGACATCGCCTTCGTCGGCGACAGCCAGGCCAACTATGTCGACAACGGCTCACGCACCGGCGGCGTCCTCACGGTGAGCGACGGAACCCACATCGCGAATATCAAGCTGTCGGGAGACTACACTGCTTTCACGTTCGGCTCGATCAGCGACGGCCACGGCGGCGTCGATGTCTTCTACAAGGAAACGGCGGTCGCGGCGCCTCCCCCCGCCGCGACGAGCCGGCTCGTCGCGGCCATGGCCGGATTCGGAGCGGGCGCCGGGGGCCCGGCCCATGTGGCCGCCGATGCGCGCTTCGCCCGCCCGGTCATGCTGGCGGTTCCCAGGATGGCGATGGCCTGAGGCGAAGGAACCTCTTAAGCGGAATTCGCCGCCGGCCAGGCGGCGGGTCGCGCCTCGGAAAGCGGGCCGCGCGACATCGACTGGGCGAAGGCCATCATAAGGAGGGCGTCGCCCCCGCGGGCGAAGGCGGCGGGACCGACGTCGCGGAACAGATGGGCGCGGACGGCGTCGGGGATGGAGCCTTCCGGCGCGAGGGGGTTTTGGCTGATCGAGGCCTCGTACCTGGCGTCGTCGGCGGCCCGCTCGCCGCTCAGCATCCCGGTGCGCTCGACCAGGCAGGCGGCCGCTACCGGCGTCCCGCCGGCGTTGCGCGTCAAGGTCAGGGTCAGCCCATCCAACACGTCGGCGCGATGGCGCAGGACGGCGTTGAAGATCGAGAAGATGAACACGCCGGTGCCCGGATCGGCGCCGATGGAAAAGATCTGGGTCTGGATCGGCAGGGACCAGCCTTCGAAGCGCATGTCCACCACGCCCAGGCGAAAGCCGATCAGCCCATTCGCTTCCTGCCGCATCAGGATCTGGTCATGGACGAAGCGCCCCGGCGCCTCGTTCGAGATGCGGGTGGAGCGCCAGAACCCTTCATAGGCCCAGCCACGCGCCTTGGTCGTCGCCAGGACCTCTTCCATCACCGAGGGGGGCAGCCACCCTGGGGGCGGCGCGACGCCCTCCCGCGACGCGGAACGCCCGTTGGAGGGCTTGTCGACCCCGAGCTTCGCCGCGAAGCCGGCCAGGTCGCTCTCCCAGTCCAGCATGGTGAAGCCCTCGAACCGGGCGGCGACCATCGCGGTGAGGTTGGACAAGTTGTGCCCGGAAGGGGCGTTGGCGCCGTTGAGCCAGCGGCTGACGACGGACTTGTCGACCCCCAGTTCCGCCGCCAGGCGGCCTCGGCTCATCGAACAGGCCTTGAGGGCGAGCGCCAGCTTGGCCGGGAAATATCCGTCGAACATGCAAGGGCCCCCTTGCAAGGAATCATCGCAGACTGGCGCCGAAACGCAACCGACCGCGCCCAAGCGGGCGCCGCCCGCTTGACGCGGGAATGGGCATCGGATGGCTATCGGGGAGGTGACATGCCGCCGGACGCAATCGCGTGGCCACGCAAGACGCGAGAGCTTGCCAACCACCACATGGATTCCACGGTCTGGAACCAGTTCGCCTTCCGGGACGACGACGTCGTGGTGGCCAGCTACGCCAAGTCCGGCACCACCTGGGTCCAGCAGATCGTCGGGCAGCTGATCTTCCAGGGCGACGGCGAGGTGGCCGTCCACGAACTCTCGCCATGGGTGGATCTGCGCGTGCCGCCCCCCCCGATGAAGCTCGGCATGCTGGAGGCCCAGACCCATCGCCGGTTCATCAAGACGCACCTGCCGCTGGACGCCCTGGTGTTCTCGCCGGAGGCCCGATACCTCTATGTGGGCCGCGACGGGCGCGACGTGCTGATCTCGCTCCACCATCATCACACCAAGGCCAACGCGCTCTGGTATCAGGCTCTGAACGACACGCCCGGCCGCGTCGGGCCGCCGATCGAGCCCCCCGACCCCGATATTCGGCGCTATTTCCGCGCCTGGCTGGAACGCGACGGCCATCCCTTCTGGCCGTTGTGGGAGAACGTCGCGAGCTGGTGGGCGGCGCGCCATCTGCCCAACGTCAAGCTGGTCCACTTCAACGCCCTGAAGGCCGACCTGGCCGGCGAAATCCGCGCCATCGCCGACTTCCTTCGGATCGAGGTTCCCCCGGTGCGCTGGCCGGCCGTCGTCGAGCACTGCGGATTCGCGTTCATGAAAGCCCACGCCGGGCAGGTCGCGCCCCTGGGCGGGGCAGTGTTCGACGGCGGCGCCGACAGCTTCATCCGGTCGGGCGTCAGCGGCGGCTGGAAGGCCGTCCTGTCGGCGAAGGACAGCGCCGCCTACGAGGCCGAGGCGCTGAAGAGGCTGGGCCCCGAATGCGCCCGGTGGCTGGCGACGGGCGAGGGGGCTTAAGAGAATTTGGTGGTGGACGCCATCCACCAGCCGCGCCGCCCAGGGCAATCGGGTGAACGTCTTTTGTTGGCCCACGGAGATGTTGTCCGATCTTCGCCGGCGGACGCGAGCCTTCGAAGCGCGGGCTTCCAGCCGGCTTCCAGCCCGCCATTGCCTCTGCCGGGCGGCTGCGATCACGTCAGATAAAAGCGGGCTGGAAGCGCGCTCCGGGGCTGGCGGTCTTCACCCGATTGCCCTGCGCGCCGCCCACTTTGGTTCCGGATCGGCCCCGGCTGGAGACCCGTGGATCGGGCGCTCCGGCCGGGGCTTTTCCAAGGCTTCCTAAAACGCGGTGACGCCGTTGGGCGTGCCGAGGCCCGTGGGGCCGTCGTAGCCGACGACGGCGTTGCACCAGTAGAAGAACGGGCAGGTTCCGTTGCTGCCCGAGGTCACGTCGTAGAGCGCGCTGGTGTGGCTGTAGGGGTCGCTCCCGTAGGTCACCGGGCCGCCGTTGACGCCGTAGACGCCGCCGACGAGGGGCGCGGATACGCTGGTGCCTCCGAAGACCAGCCAGCCCGAGCCGCCGCCCCCGGTCGGCCCATACACGGCCACGCCGGTGGCCGGGTCGGCTACCGCCGAGACGTCGGCTTCCATGCGCAGGGCGCAGGAAGGGTCGGTCTGCCACGCCGGCTTGGCGTAGAAGATGCTGCAGCCGCTGCCGGTGCCGGGCCAGACGGTCTCGGTCCAGCCGCGGGCGTCGCCGCCGGTGACCAGCCGTGTGCCTCCGACCGCGACCACATGGTTGGACGTCGCCGGGAACTGGGGGCCGTAGCCGCTGTCGCCGGTGCTCGCCGTGACCGCGACGCCGGGATGGTTGTAGGAGGGCTCATAGGTCGTCGAGCCGCTCTCTCCGCCGCCGTAGCTGTTGGAGATGACATGGGCGCCCTTGGTCGCCGCCGTATTCACCGCCGCCGCCAGATTGCCGAAGGTGTTGGAATTACCCTCGACCAGGATGATCGTGCAGCCTGGGCACATGGCGCTGGCCATGTCGAGGTCGAGCGCGGTTTCCTGGGCCCAGCCGGTGTTGTCCGGCGGGTAGTTCTTCTTCCTGCCCTTCTGGTTGTACTTGGTGAAGCAGCCGTTGGCCGTGGTGCAGGCCGGCAGGCCGTAGGTCGAGCGATAGACCGCCAGGTCCGACTCCGCCTTCTTGTAGCCGAAGGCGTCGACGATCGCGACGATCGTGCCCGAGCTGCCCGAACCGGTGACATTGTAGGCCGAACGCAGGTCCGCGGGGCCATACCCCGAGG
>JACDGF010000095.1 GCA_013815405.1 Caulobacteraceae bacterium
TGGGATCGAACCAGCGACCCCCTCGGTGTGAACGAGGTGCTCTCCCGCTGAGCTACGCGTCCCTTCGCGCGAGGCCCCCCGGCTATATCGGCTTGCCTACCGCCCGGCAACCAATTTGGCGAGGACGGCCCGGGTCCCCCCGAAACGCGGCAGGCTGCCCTCGCCGATTGTTTCGGATCATGTCCACGGGTCGGCCCGGGTCAGGCGATGGGGCAGGGGGCCCACGGACAACTCGCCGACGGCGGCCCGATACCGGCGCACACCGTCCCCATCTTCGTCGATGAGGGTCAAGCCGAGCCGGTCGAACAGGTCGCGAACCATGCCGTTTTTCGCCGTCGGCCGGTATTCCGCCCGGACTCGTTCCGCGCCCGCCGCGGCCGACCGTTCCAAGAGAAGCGACAGCATGGCCTCCTCGACCTTGCGGCCCAGCACCCGGCAGCTCATCAGCCAGCTATCCACAACCGCTTCCCGGACGCCATCGTCGGCGAGGCCGATCCGCGCGATGACGACGGCGATCATTCCCAGATCCCCGAACCGGTCGGACAGCCTGGCTTGCACCGTGACGACAGCCGGGTCGGCCTGGAAGGCCGCGACCTCCGCCTCGGTGTAGCGGCGCGTCGTCAGGTTGAACTGATTGGTCTTATTGATCAGCTGGGCGATGCGGGCCCGGCAGGCGGCATCGAACGGCCCCGCCCGCAGCCGCATGTCCAGGGAGGCGAGATAGTCCCCAAGGTCGCGCGCCTGGGCGCCGACCTCCGCGCGCCGGGCGTCGCCGGCATAGGACCCGGCGCGATCGCGATCCTCGGCTGAATAGGCGATCGCCTCGAAATAGCCGGCGGCCGAGATCACCCAGGGAAACCAGCTTGGATCGACGGGAAGCTCGGGGACCGCCACCATGGGCAGGGCGGCGCGGACCTGCGCACGCTCGGCTGGATTGTCGTCCAGCAAAACCAGGGCGTCGAGGCCGATATTGAGCGCCCCCGCGATGGCTTCCAGGTTGGCGGGCTTGTCCCGCCAGTTGGCCTGGAATATCGCCAGGTCGGCGAGCCGCAGGGCCATTTCCGGGTGACTCTCGAAAGCGGAGCGGGCGACCGGGTCGTCGTTCTTCGAAGACACGGCCAGAATCACGCCGCGGCGCTTCAGGTCGAGGGCGTAGGTCTGGACCGCGAGGAAGCTTTCGCCGACCGCGCTGCCCGGGCCCAGGGTCAGGCCCTCGACGCCGTCGTCCCCGACGACCCCGCCCCACAGGGTGTTGTCAAGATCGAGCACCAGGCATTTTCGCGCCGCGCCGCGCAGGGCGCCGAGCAAGCGGCCCAGGGTGTCGGCATAGATGGCGTCGAATGCGGCGGCGAACGGCGTCTTGTACGCGAGGCGACCGACCGGGTCGAACCAGCGGTCGAGGCCCACCCGAGCGGCCAGGGCGGCGGTGTCGAGCACCAGGGCGCCCCTATCGTTCGCCAGCCGCAGAATCTCCACGTTCAGCCCATCGACGAGCCCACGCGGGCTGCCGGGGACGCGCGGTTCGAGGTTCCCGAAAAGCGGCAATGGGGGGCTTGGGACGGTCGAGAGGATGATGCTCGCGGGTCCCTGGGCGGCGAGGGCGTCCAAGAGCGACTCGAGGCGGCGGCGGCCGTTGTCCAGGGCTTGTTCGGGTTCGTCGAGCGCCGGGCGGTCGAACCCGAACCAGCGATGATCGAGCGCCACGAGGACCGCGTCGGCGCCGGCCCGGGCTGTCTGGGACGCCCGATCGAGCGCTTGCTGCATCACCTGATCGAAGGGGGGCAGCACGAAATCGAGGGCCACCCCGTGGCGGGCGGCCGCCGCCGGCAGATGATCGCCGACGAAGTCGAAGGTCGTATTGGCCAGGACGATCAGCGAGAGCGGCGCCAGGGGTGAGAGGTCGCCTCCCGCCTCGGCGTGGCGCTTCAGCGCACGCCCCAGGCGCCGAGCCCCTCCGGCGTCCAGCCCATGGCCGGCGAGGAACCGGGCCTCCAATCCCGGATCGGCGGCCTTACCGGCGGCGAGGGCGGCGCAACGGTCGGCGAACTCCGGCGGAGGGCGGATCAGCCACGGCAGGTCGGCGATCGCCGGCAAGGCGCCCACGTCAGGCGCCCTGGCGATCCAGCTTGGCTTTGATCATGTCCACCAAGTCCCCGACGTTTTCGGAGCGGGTTATTTCCTCGATCTCGAAACGGATGCCGAATTGCGCCTCGATGTCCACGATCATGCGCACGTGATTGATGCTGTCCCAGTCGGGCACCTCCTCGGCGACTGTGGCGTCCTCGATCTCGACGTTGTCGTCCTCGATCACCTCGGCGAGGATGTCCCGCACCTTGGCGCGGATCTCGTCACGGTCCATTCAGTGATTTCCCAAGGTGGAGTCCGGCGGCCCGCCCGGCTTGCGGCCCAGCACGACGCATGAGACCGCCAGCTTGCGCCGCACGGCTTTTTCCAAGGTCGCCCCGGTCATCGGGAAGGCGACGCTGTGTTCGATGGCCAGCCCGCCCTGTTCGACGATTCCCTTGGCGTGTTCGAGCCCCTCGAACAGAAAGATGTGATCCGGCGCGGGGCTGTTGGCCGGAACGTTCACCCAGAGAAGGCCGCCCGGCTTCAAATGGCGGCAGGCGGCGCGGACCGCGGCCACGGGATCTTCCAGATGTTCGAGGATTTCGCTCATCACGATGCTGTCGAACCGCGCTCCGCCGGCGGCCCCCGCCGCGAACAGGTCGGTCAATCTGAGTTCGACATTGCCCGTGGCGCCCAGGGCCTGGAGGGCGTCCCGCGTCTTGGCAATGCTGGTCGGGCTGATGTCCCAGCCTTCGACGCGGCCGACGCCCGGCTTTGTCGCGGCGAAATACAGGAATACGCCGTGACCCGGGCCGATTTCCAGGTGTGAGGCGCCGCTGGCAAGGCGCGGCAGATAGTCGTTGAGGTATTCGGCGAAGACATGAGCGTGGTTGGACCAGACGGCCTCGGACACCAGGAGGCCGTTCATATAGCGGCCCATCAACAGCGGGTTGGCGTAACATTCCCGTTCGGCGTCCTCGAATTTCGCCAGGCGATAACGGCCATGGCGGCGAAAATGCAGTTCTTCGGGCAGGACGATCTTTTCGCAAAGGAACCGATAGTCGTCGATCAGGCCCTCGACGCCGGCCGCGGCGCGCTCGCCCAGCAACAGGATCACCCTGGCCAGGGCGTCCGATGCGGAAACCACCTCGGGGGCGCGGCCCGCCAGGCTCTTGGCGACGTAGTCCCCGTGGTCGGGCCACCGTTCGATCAGGCGGGCGACCAGGTGATCGAGGTGAGGGGTGTCGGCCCCGTCAAACATGTTCATGGCTCCGCTTGGCGTGACCGATAGCAGAGGCGCCGGACAAGTCTCAAGGTTTCCAGATATAGTCGTGCCGATGATCGGGCGCTTCGATCAACTCGATGACGAAGCGTAGCGGCGTGACGAAGAACTGGATCGGCGCTCCGCCGTAGGCGATGGCCGGTTTCGGCTCGGACACCCGCGCGGCGCCGCCCGCGGAAAGGCGGGCCGCGCCGGCGGCCAGGTCGGGAACCGTGTAGGCCACATGGTTCAGAATGGCTTTTCCCGAGCGCAGGGACTCATACACCGGGCTGGTCTCGTCCAGCGGTTCGAGAAGTTCGTAAACCACGCCCGCCGGATCGCGGCCGAACTGGATCTTGACCCCGTTCACCGAATCCTCGATCGGCCGCGTCCAATCCCCGATCGCCAACAGCGCGGCCATCCTCTCGCGGCCTTTTTCCAGCCGTTTGATCACCAGCCCGAGATGGTCGAAACGCCAGGGAGGGGTCATCTGATTTTCCAACTGGCTGGCGGATCCTCGGCGGTTCGCGACTTCAATACATTCAATCGACGGCCAGAACCGACTCGCGGCGATCCAGCACCAGGCTCATCAGATCGGCGCCGACCTCGATCAGGGGCCCTCGACGGTCATGAAGTTCATCCTTCCCCGACCTCGCCCAAATCTTGTAGACGCCGGCGGACACGAGACCAAAACAGAAATAGCCGCGCTGATCGACGACGGCGGTGTGGATCGGGATTTCGTTTGGGCCCAGCGCCGCAGCCTCTACGGTCGCGCCGGTCTCGAAAATCGGCAAACGGCCGCCCAGGCACCACCGCGGCTCCCGGCCCTCCTGGTGCGCACGCATGCGCGGCCTCAGGAACTCGACACGATCGATGCCGACGCCCGAACCGGGTGCGCCGGCGCAAACGATCGTCAAGGCCTCCAAAGGGTGGCTGGGCATCGGGCCGCCGGGCGCCGCGCCCTTGGCCCAGGCAAGATCATGAAACGGAGCGATCCATAGCCGCCACTCCCCGCCCGCGGGTTTGACCGGGGGAAAGAAATAGGAGGCGGTGATCGGTCGCCCGACATCGCCCGCCAAGGCCTCATTTCCAAAATAGAATCCGCCCCCGGCGCGGGTTTCGAAGAAGAACCCCCAACGCGTCCCGTCGTCCGGCCTGACCGAGAAGGCGACCGCTTGCGCGCCGGTCGGAGTCCAGCCGTGCAACGACAGTCTCACGCTGGTGTGACTCGAAGCGTCTTTTCCGGTGATCGCCAAACGGCCGAATCCCGCCCCCACTCCTTCCGGGGGAGCCCAGGTCCATTCGCCGCCAGAAATCGGGGGAGCGTCGTTGGCCATTGGGTCGAGTCGATCGAACAGGACGTAGC
This sequence comes from Caulobacteraceae bacterium, assembly GCA_013815405.1. Classification (GTDB taxonomy): domain Bacteria; phylum Pseudomonadota; class Alphaproteobacteria; order Caulobacterales; family Caulobacteraceae; genus Acaudatibacter. The sequence continues at coordinate 4,695 of JACDGF010000095.1, forward strand.
GACGATCGGTCTCGGCGATGGTGACCGAGGGCCGCCCGCTCTCATCCGCCCGGTTCCGGACCACACGCTCGATCCGCCGATCGTCGAGATAAACCTCGGCCTTCCAGGGGTCGTGCACGTGAAATGTCAGGCCATGGAGTTGGGCCGGCGAGCGGGGTAGCGTCTTTCCCAGGGTGAAATCCATCCATGATCGAATATGCACCGTGTCAGGGTCGGCGTGGCTCACATGGTCGGCGACGCCGCGCATCATCAGCGCGTAGTCATAGAGCACGGTCGCGGCGGTGAACCACAGGCGCGATCGAGGCGGCACGGTTCCCGAAATGTTGAAGACGCGATCCTGGAGCGCGAGCATCGGACCCGGGTCGAAATAGGGTTGCGGCAGGGGCCGTCCCCCTAGGCTGCCCAGATGGGTATAGATGGGCCACAGTTGGCCTGGATCGTGCGAGGTGATTTCCAGCAGGCGCGATATGCGACCGGCGAAGGTGTCCTGCCGCGAATGACCGTCGAACCAGCTGCCCTTCTTTGGTGCGTCGATGTTAGGCGATGTTCTCTGTGCCCAGTAGATGCCGCCGCCGGCTCGGGTGGGGGACGGCGTGACAAGCTGCAAAACTTCCCAGCCGGAAGCCTTGGCGGCCGCTAACGGCACCACGAAGCGAAATTCCTGATCCCTGGAAATGTTCGGAAACATTCGGCAAAAGGAATACGGATTGTCAGAGTCGGTCGAGAAGATGAGATTTCCATCATCGTCCGTCAGGTTTCCATTGTAGGCTTCGGTCGGCCCGCGAAAGCTCTCCACATGCTCCTTGAGCTTTGGGTCGACCAGGCGCGAGCGGTAGGGGTTCCGAAAGTGAAGCCCGGCGTGTTCGGTGATGAGGCCCATCTCGACGTTGAAACGCTCGCGAAGGTAGTCGAGCCGTTCGATCAGGGTTTCTCCCAGGGCGCTGATCAACATGACCCGCTCGACATGGGCGGCCTGCCTCGGCCTGCGGAACTCGATGGTGACGGCCCTAACGTTTTCCAGTCGCGGGAGGGTCTCTTCATCTTCGGGGGCGTTACGGATCGCCAACAGCCTGTGCTCACGCCCATTGGGCGGCGAGTCATAGGGCGTGACGCGATAGCTGTCCGTGACCCTGCCGCCGCGTTCCCGCACCGCGACCGAACGGACCCTGATCCGCGCTCCGGGGGCGCCCACCACGCACACGGCGCCAACAAAAAAGTCATCGCATGACCAGGGGCCGGTCTGTTGAAATTCTTCGAAGCGAATGGTGAGACGGCCTTCGCCCGACACATCGAACTTATCGATCAGGACGACGCGCGGGCCGCGCGACGAGAAGGCATGGAAATGGTCGACATTTCCCTTGTGGAATTCGGCGACACTCTCGTTGAAGGTGCGGGTATGGTCAAAAAGCGCGGCGGGTTCCTGGCGACCCAGCGAAAGATAAGGCGAGAAAAACCCGAAGGCGTTGGCGCCACCCCGCCGTTTACCTTGCCATCGCAGCCAAGTGGAATCGCCAAAGTCGAGGCCGAACTCGTCGACTAGCGAGCCGACATAGGCCTCGTAATGGGTGCGCGAGGAATTATCGAGATCGCTGACTACCGACATGGCCGAACCAAACGAATAGGGAATCAATCGAATATTCTTGCTCGCTAACGAGGACTTGACGTCTTCTTCCTCGGTGGGGTTGAGACTATTGCGATAGGAGAATTCAGCGGGCGAACCGGCCGGTTGCGCTAGACTTGCCAAGGGCGGGTCGACAGCGTCATGGGGACCCGGCTCCGCCGGGAAGTCGGCCGCCATGGGCGGGGCGTCATCTAAGGACGGTTCTTCGGCGCCTTCTCGGCTCGGCGGAGATTTCTTCGGGTGACGGGGCGAGGCCGCGAAGGACAAGACGCGCACTCCGGTTTGAACGGATCGACGACCCGTTCGGAGGTCGATCCTAGCACGGAATCGAAAAGCGCTCCGGCCGCTAGGCGGCGCGCGCGCGGGACATCTCGAAAACGGACTTGGCGAATTCCACGAGGGCGTCGGCCATGATCGGGGTGAACGCGTCATTGTAGTGCCGAAGATCCTTGCGCAAGGCGGCCTGGACGCCATAGTTGTTCACCATGATCGAGGGCTCGAATACCGGCAGATTCAGCTGGCGCGACGCCTCCTTGACATCCTCGTGGAAGCCCGCCGGCCAACTCAGCGCACGGCCATCGGCGAGATATTGAAAAATATAGACGACGACGCCGAGAGGTCGGCCGATCATGCCTTGAACCCGACGAAAACCTTCCAGGACGTTACTTCGTTCGGATCGTGCTTCCCGGATGACCGCCTTCTTCCATTCGGCGTCGGCCATGTCGTCGGGAACGAAGGTGACGAGCTCCTCCGCGGCCAGGGCCCGCACCTCCTCGTCCGGCGCCATGAGGCCGGCGCGGAACCAAGTCGAAAGACTCTTTGCCGCGTCCCGTCCCAGATCGCGGATCGGATGCATGACCTGTTGGGCCAGACACGTGCGATTGAGATGGCACCCGCGGAAGATGATTTCGATAGGCGACGAGGGTTCGAGTAGGGCGACATCTACATCGCTGAATTCCGCGGCGCCGGGAACCGCCTTGAAATTGGGCCGCATGTTGCACAGAGGGCGGATCTCCGGCGGGACGTCCCGCTCGCCACGCAGGATCTGGATGGCCTGGATCATTTCTCCAAAGGTATAGACCCCGGGGACGGGGCCATATTTCGGGTAGGTAAACCGGGTGCCGTCACGCGCGCAGGGATTTAGAGGTCCGTGGAGCAGGCAGCCGCCCATGATGAATGCGTTGATCGACCCGGCCATGCGCGAACCCTTCGATATTGCCGATGCCGTCCACGCCAAGGCGCGCCCAATCGGTCAGGGATACGAAACCTCACGCGGCAAGGCAACAATACGCTTGGCGCGCCCTCCGTGCCCCGCCGTTCGATGTGAAGGTGGTGGACGCGGCTGGGATCGAACCAGCGACCCCCTCGGTGTGAACGAGGTGCTCTCCCGCTGAGCTACGCGTCCGCGCGAGGGAGACGGGCTATAGC
>JACDGF010000096.1 GCA_013815405.1 Caulobacteraceae bacterium
GCGCCCCGGGCGGGGGAACGGATCGCCGCATGACGGGCGCGGCGAGCGTCTTTCCGCGATCCGGGAGCGGACTGCCGCGCCGGTGGCTGGACGCGGCCTGGGCGGTCACGCCGGGCCTGGCGTTGAGCCTGGGCGTCGTCGCCGTCGCGCAAGTCGGCGCCGGCCTGGAGCGCGCCTGGTTCGGCGGCGCCTGGATGGAAAACGTGGTTCTCGCCATCCTCATGGGCGTCGCCGTGCGCGCTTTTTGGACTCCGGGCGCTCGTCTGGCGCGCGGCGTGGCGTTCAGCGCCAAGCTGCCGCTGGAGATCGCCATCGTCCTTTTGGGGGCGAGCGTCGGCGCCGGCTCGATCGCCAAGGCCGGACCCCTGCTATTGCTCGGGATCGTCGGCGTGGTCATCGTCGCCCTGGCGGCGAGCTATGCCCTGTCCCGCGCCCTGGGGCTGTCGCACAGGGTCGCGACCCTCATCGCCTGCGGCAACGCCATCTGCGGCAACTCCGCCATCGCGGCGATCGCGCCGGTCGTCGGGGCCGATCGTCATGAGGCCTGCGCCGCCATCGGCTTCACCGCCGTCCTGGGCGTGGTCGTCGTGCTCGCGCTGCCGGCGTTGGGGCATGCCCTGGGGCTGTCGGGCCTCGCCTACGGCGCGGTCGCCGGCCTGACGGTCTACGCCGTTCCCCAGGTCCTGGCCGCGACCGCGCCGGCGGGCGCGCTGGCCACCCAGGTCGGCGCCATGGTCAAGCTCACCCGGGTCATGATGCTGGGCCCGGTGATCGCGGTCATCGGCCTTTCGAACCCGGCCGTCGCGCGACCGCCCCTGACCAGGCTCGTGCCGTGGTTCGTGGTCGGCTTCGCCGCCGTGGCGCTCCTGCGCGCGGCGGGCGGCGTCCCGAACCTCGCCCTCATGCCCATCGCCGCCCTCGGCAACGCCCTGATGCTCATCGCCATGGCGGCGCTCGGCCTTTCCACCGACGTTCGCGCCGCCATCCGCGCGGGCGGCAAGCTGGCGCTGGCGGCGATCCTGTCGATCGTCCTTCTGGGACTGCTCGCCGTCGGACTGGTGTTCTTGCTCGGCTTGCGTTGATCGCTGGAAGGCTCGGAGGCCGCGGGACGGGACGGCAATTGGTGGACGCGGCGGGACTCGGACGCATCAGCGCCCGATGCCAGCGATTTCCGCGAGCAGGGCCGCGTCCGACACCGGCCGGCCGAGGAACCGGCGCAGCAGCTTTGGCGTCTCGACGGACCCGCCGAAGCGCAGCAGATGGTCGGAGGCGTAGCGATACCACCGCGGGTTGCCGGCGTCGAAGTCGCCCGCCTCCTCCCGAAGGCGGCGGCGCAGGTCGGCGGTGACGACGGCGCCGAGGCCATAGTTGATCATATAGCCCGGCGCATCGACGAGTTGGACGCGCAGGGCCCACCAGGACACCTCCGGATGCGGGCGGATGTTGAGGTAGCGCGAGGTGATCTCTGTCCAGACGGCGTTCGGATCCGCCTTGGGGTCCCGCAGCATGCGCTGCTCGAACAGGCCCCAGGCGACGTCCAGCATCACATTGGCGAAGAGCGCGCGCTTCGCGGTCGCCTCGTCGACACTGGCGCCGAGATATCGCCGCTGCCACCTCGGGTCGGCGACGGCCCAGGAAGTGACGTCGGCGAAAGCCTCGACGAACAGGTCGTCGCCGAGCTCGAAGAAGGCCGACCGGGCGCGCACCGCCAGCATGTGCGCCACATGGCCGTCCTCGTGGACGATCTCGTTGAGGGCGGAGAGCCCGCCCTTTTCGACATTGCCCGAAACCCGCGCCAGCGCCGGGCGCCAGCCCGCCGGCGTCTCGCGGCCGATGCGAATGAAGTCGGCGTAGGCCAGCGGCGCCTTGCCCGGCCGCACGCCCAGATCGTGGATCGCGTGAGCCGCCTCGAGGTCGAGTCCGAGGTCGCGATAGTACCGGAACGAAAGGGCCGTGATGCGCTCCGGCGGAATGAGGCGGTCGAGCGGGCGGACCGCGCTCGCGTAGTGGCTCCGGTAGTCCCAGGGCTCCAGGGCCGGGCCCGGGTTGGCGTCCCGCCAGGTTTCGAGCGCCGCGACCAGCCATGTCTCGACCTGGCCCGGCGAAGCGCCGACCGTGCGCGCGGCGTCGGTGATCGGCGACGATCCCTTGGCGTGGGCCTCGTCGGCCGCGAGCCGGATCAGGCGCCGGTAGGGGCTGCCGGGCGCGCCATCGGCGTCGATCCGGCGCCAGAGCGGCGTCAGCGCGTCGAACAGCGCCTTGCGCCGCTCCGCCGTGTCCAGCTCCCCAAGCAGTTCCAGCGCCGGGGCGCGCGCGATGGTCCGGCCCTCGAAGGCGATGTGATTGCCGAAGCGTTCGAAGCAGCCGTAGAGCGCGGCCGACAGGGCCGCCCGATCCAGGCCGGCGTCGGGGGCGGTTTCGCACCTCGCGCCGGCTTCTTCCGTCGTGGTCGTCACGGGCGCCGCCGGCGGATCGGCGAACGCCTTTTGCATGCGCCGCAGCGCCCGCGCCGCCTCGCCGTGGAGCTTCCGTCGAGCGGCCCGGTCCAGCCCCGCCTTCAAAACCGCCGCTCGCTCCGTCAGCGAGGCCCCCCACGCCGTCCGGTCCCGTCCGTCGATCTTCGCCACCGCGCCCGCCGAGAGCGTGGAGACGGCGTAGGTCGCATCGAGCCAATCGGCGTAGGCCTGTTCGGTTGGGGAAAGCGCGCCGCGCGCCGCCGCCGGGGCGGCGACCGCGAGAAAGACGGCCAGCGCCGCCGCGATCATGCCGACAAGCATCCGGGCCCCTTCGCCGTCGCCCACGGCTCGACAATACAACGCCGGCGCCCGCTCACCACCCAGCATGGAAGAAGCCTCGCCCTATCGCCCGCGGGCTACGGCTACCGCGCCACCGTCTTTCTGATCGATGGCCACGGTGTTCGCGGACCCGCAAGGCCGAGAACTGGTCGGCGCCAGAATGGGGTGTTTCGCCGATGCGCCGGTAAGCGCCCTAGTCCCGACCCAGCGGCCGGGGCCGGCCGGCCATCCGCCAGGCGAACATCAGGGGCGAGAGGACGGTGAGGTCGAGCGCCGGCTCGGTGTTGGCATAGTTCTGGACATTGTCCTTGAAGCGCGCGTCGCGTCCCGTGAAGATCTTGTATTGGTCGTCGCCGTCGGCCGGGCAGGGCCGCATCCCGACGACGAAGCCATGGGCCACCGCGTTCGGGGCGTTGGGCCCCTCCACTCCCGCGCCGCGCAAGACGAGGCCCTCGCCGTGCCGGTCGCCGGCGAGGTTGGCCACCTGATGCTGCGGGCATTGGGTGGGGTTGGCCCCGTCGCCGACGATCATCGACACGCCCCAGATGTTGGCCCCCAGGATATTGCCGATCCACCCGGCCGCGTGGCCGTCCAGGGCGGGGTCGCCGCTCAAGTCGGCGACTTCCTCGGCCGTGACCGCCAGGCCCATGCCGTGGGCGATGCTGTCGGCCTCGTCCCAGGCGCCGCCGAATCCGAAGGGGTCGCGCGCGGCCCGGTCCGTCCCGATCGCCAGCTGTTGGCGCAGATCCGCCAGCAGATCGCCCTGGGACAGGGCCAGGCCGGGCGGCCGGCCCGCCAGGTGGATGGCGCGGGAGAGGTCGTAGTGCGCCAGGCCGCTGACGTCATAGAGGTTGAGGGTGTCGAACCCGTCCTCCGGCCCATCGATATAGGCCGACGCCCACCGCGCCGCCTCTACCAGATAGTAGGCGGGATCGCCGTGCGGCAGGCCCCCGGGGGCCAGGTCGCCCCCCAGCGCCAGGGCGATGGCGAGCTCCGTCGCCCCCCATTCCAGGTCGTCGCGCCATTCGGTCTCGGGATAGCCGTCGAAGGGAAGGATGGTCAGCAGCGGCTTGCCCGGGTGGGTGTCGGCCAGATCGAAGATGTGCTCGGCTAAGGTCAGGCACCGGCGGGCGAACGGCGGGTCCGACTTTCGATAGTCCTGGAAGCACAGGGCGAAGGCGGCGGCGAGCCGCCCGGCCAGATTCGGGCTGATCCGCGAGCCGGCCGGCCCGGCGACGAACACCGGCCGATGGTTGATCAGGGCGTAGTCGGGATCGCCGGCGTGAAGCGTGTCGTCCGCCTGCGGCAGTCGCCACAGGTCGTAGTCGCTCAAGGTCGGGGCGCGGGCGAAATCCTGGCTCAGCCCGACTTCGTAATAGAGGGTCGAGGCCCGGTCGTTCCACATCTTCGCCAGCCAGGCCACGCCGAACCGGGCCTCGGCGGTGAAGTCCGTCCCGCCCCCAGGCCCCATCTGGCCGGGAAAATCGCGGATTCCGGTCAGCAGGGCGCCCACGGTGAAGCTCGTGGTCTCGACATATTTCATATAGTCCCCGGCGTCCCACCAGCCGCCGGCGGCGTCGATGACCTCGCCGGTGGGCTCCAGTTTGCCGATGACCAAGTCGTTCTTGGTCAGGGGCGGGGTGAGGTAGGCCGACGCGGCCGCGTCGTTGAGGTGCCCCGGCGCGGTCCGCAGGGCGCTGGGGATGAAGTCGGGGCCGTCCCGCTGGGTCTGGAAGAACGCCAGGGCGTTGCTCATCGCCTGGGCGTATAACGCCCCCGGTTCGTCGACGGTGAAGGGCCTCGGCCGCGCCGCCCCGCCGCCGACCGAAAGGCTGTAGCGGCCCCTTCGGGGAAGTGAAAATTCCAGCGGCGTCACCACGAACGCCCCCCAGTTTCCCGACGGCCGCCCCACCGGCTCGGTCAGCACCACCTGGCCGGATCGGTTCCGGACCTCGAACCTGAGGCCCGGGGCGCCGCGGCTCGTCACCAGAAAGGCGCGCGCCGGCCTGCCCGCCTCATAGCCGACCTGGTTAACCCGCAGATAGCCGATCGCGGGCGCCTGCGCCCAGGCGGGAAGACCCGCGCTTGCGAGCGCGATCGCCAAGGCGAGCCCAAGGGCGCGGAACCGCGGGTTCAGCCATCGGCCAAGGTGGCGCCACATGGGTTTCACTCCCTAGAGCGAACATCGAACAGAACCCGACAGCGCCGGGAGGTGTCCGTTGCGCGGGCCATGCCGGCCGAACGGCCGCGCGCCTCGTCGCCATGTTTGCCGGTAAATGCCGCGGCTACAAACCACAGTCTGCAAAAGTAGGTCCTCGTCGTTGGCTTCCGGACATTGGGGTCGATATTTGATACTAGTCCGTTTTTCCGTCGTTCTAACCTCCTGTCCATAGCCAAGGTTGTCGTTGTGGCGGCCGCTCCCTTCCGAACAAGTTCCAGGCGAACCTTACTGTATGACTGGCTCGGCGGTCCGGCTCACGGCAAGATGGAACGGCGGGTCGGCGCGGTCCGGGGTCGCGCGAGGAGGATTCTCATGCTCAGGGGCGGCTGTCTCTGCGGGGGTTGCCGCTTCGAATACACCGGCGAGGTCGGGCCGGCGAATTACTGCCATTGCACGGACTGCCGGCGCTCGACCGGGAGCGCCTTCAACGTCGGAGTGCGCCTTCGGCGCGAGCACTTCCTCATGGTCGCCGGTTCGCCGCACACGTTCACCAAGGCGGGCGACAGCGGCGCCGCCTTGAGTCGCCACTTCTGCCCCACCTGCGGCTCGCCCTTGTTCACATCCTCCCCTCGGCATCCAGATTGGGTGTATGCAAAAGCGGGAGTCCTGGACGATCCCCTAGTCGTGAGCCCCACCCATGAGAGTTGGGCGTCGTCGGAAACGCCTTGGGCGCGCATTCCCAGCGGGATTGCGCGCTACGGGAAGAACGCGGGGGGGGTGACGACCCATGGCCGGACGACGGACGGTGAGGTGGTAGGCCCGGCAGGACTCGAACCTGCAACCAGACCGTTATGAGCGGCCGGCTCTAACCAATTGAGCTACGGGCCCCCGACGCCGGGATCCTCGCGGTTATCACGGCGCCGCCGAGGCTTAAAGCTTGCGTTCAGGTTCAAACCGCGAGGAATGGGCGCTAGGATGCGACCGACTTCGCGCCGGGGAGGATGCCTGGAATGCAGATGTCTCTATACGCCGCCGCTCTCGTCGCCGCCGTCATGGCGCCCGGCGCCCACGCCCAGTCGGGCGATCCAGCGTTCGCCGCCACCACCCTGAACGTCTCCGCCTATGGAGAGGCGCGGATCGCGCCGGACATGGCGACGATCAGCCTGGGGGTCGAGACCACCGGCCCCACCGCCGCCGGCGCCATGCGCGGAAACGCCGAGCGGATGAGCCGGGTGGTGGGGGCCTTGAAGGCCGCCGGGATCGCCGACCGCGACCTGCAGACTTCCACCCTCAGCCTCTCGCCCCAGTACGTCTATGAGCAGAACCGTCCCCAAAGGCTCACCGGCTACCAGGCCTCCAACCAGCTCACCGTCACGGTGACCGACCTGACCCGCCTGGGGCCGGTAGCCGACGCCGTAGTGGGCGCCGGGGCGACCAACGTCGGCCAGATCAGCTTCGGGCTCGCCAATCCGGTCTCGGCCGAGAACACCGCCCGGATCGCGGCGGTCAAGTCGCTGGAGGACAAGGCCGCTCTCTATGCGCGCGCGGTTGGGTACAAGATCAATCGCCTTGTCAATCTCAGCGAGGGAGGCGGCTACACGCCGGGACCGCCCCGGCCCATGCCGATGATGGCGATGCGCGCCGAAGCGGCGGTCGCGACGCCGGTGGAAGCGGGCGACCTGAAGGTCCGGATCGACATCACTGGGCTGTTCGAGTTGGGGCGCTAAGCGGAGTTCCCTTCTTCGGCAACCGACCGCGCACCAAGAGCCCCCTCCACTCCTTCGGGGTCCCCCTCCCGTTGGCGGAGGGAGGAGAGAAGAAACGAAAGCGCTTTCTTCCCCCCTGGGGGAAGTACCGGCGAAGCTAGGGGAAGGGGGCTCCGGCGGGGCGCGGGCCCTAAAGCCCCGCCCGGCGGAAGGCCTCCTCCAGGCGGGCGGAGATTTCCTGGCCCGGCAGGGCCCGCTGGCCTTCCATGACGGCGGAGTAGATCAGGTCCCGCTTCGCCCCGGCCAGCCGGCCCTCGGCCCAACCCACCGAGCGGGTCCTCTCGGGGTTGGACGCGCAGCTCGCGCCGCGCGCGTCGGCTGCGTCGGCCAGGGCCAGGGCGCTTTGCGCCGAAAGGGTCCCGGGGCGGTCACAGGCGGGCAGGGGGCGGGCGCAGTTGAACGCCTCGCCATAGCGATAGAGCACCTTGCGGCTGGCGCGATCGGCCAAAAGGACGCAGGTGGCCGGGTCGCCGATCGCCCCGCCGATGGCATGGTCCAAGGCGTCCGCCGGCAGGCCGCCGCCGCTCCGCGCGCAGCCCTGGGCCATCAGCGCCGCGGCGGCGAGGCCCATCGCGATCAAGGTCGCGTTCACGGTCTGGTTCATGGCGATTCTTCTCATCGCGGGCGCGCCTTTTTGGGCAGCCGGGCGAGGAGCGCGTCGTGGTCGAGCCAGCCCCGCCGCTTCGGATCGAGCAGGTCGAAACGGCGATCGGTGACGCGCATCCAGCCCGACAGGGGAATGTGCGAGTTGAGCGCCAGGTCCGCGTCGCTGACCGGCTCGGGGTCGTCGAGGAGGGCGGCCGGGCCGGCGCCCTCCGCACGGGACGCCAGCTCGGGGGCGATCTTGGATTCATAGGCGGTGACCTCGAAGCCGTCGATGACCCCGTCGCCGTCGGCGTCGACCAGTTTGAAGAAGGCTCGGGCGTCGGCCTCGAATTCCGCCCGATCGATCCGCCGGTCGTGGTTGGCGTCGACCCTGGCGAACCAGGCCTCGAAGGGCGCCGG
>JACDGF010000097.1:0-5869 GCA_013815405.1 Caulobacteraceae bacterium
GGCCTGGAATCTGACCCAGGTCGCCGCCGGGGCCGTGCTCCTTCACGCCGGCCTGATCGCCTGCATCCTGCTCCTCTGGCGCGACCCGGCCGTGGCCCCGCGCCTCGCCGCCCTGGTGGCGGCGCGCCGGTCGGCGTAGGAGGCCTTGCCCGATCTGGCCACCGCCGCGCCGATCGTCGGCGCCGCCTTCCTCGCCTCGGCGGTGGAGGTCGTCGAGGCCTTCACCATCGTCCTGGCGGTGAGCGTCGTGCGCGGGCCGCGGCCGGCGACGCTGGGAACCGCGGCGGCGCTCGCGCTGCTGGCCCTCGCGGTGGCGGTTCTGGGCCCCCTGCTCGCCAAGGTTCCGATCCACGGCCTGCAGCTCACGATTGGCGTCCTCCTCACGGTGTTCGGCCTGGGCTGGCTGCGCAAGGCGGTGTTGAGGGCCGCCGGCGCCCTGCCCCTTCACGACGAGGCGGCGGTCTTCCGAGAACAGACGTCGGCGCTGCAACGCCAGGCCGACGCGCACGATCGGGCGGCGGACTGGCTGGCCGGCGTGGCGGCGTTCAAGGCGGTTCTGCTGGAGGGGACCGAGGTGGTGTTCATCGTCCTGGCGGTGGGCGCGCGGCCCGGCCTGCTGGCGCCCGCCGCGCTCGGGGCCGCGGCGGCCTGCGCGGTGGTCCTGGCCGCCGGGATCGCGATCCGCCGGCCGCTGTCGAAAATCCCCGAAAACAGCCTGAAATTCGCGGTCGGGGCCCTCCTGACCGGATTTGGCGTCTTCTGGTCCGCCGAGGGCCTGGGCGCGCCGTTTCCGGGCGGCGACTGGTCGATCCTGGCGCTGGTCGGCCTGTTCCTGGCCGCCGGGGCCGCCTTGGCGTCCCTCGCCCGCCGCCGAGTGGCGAGGCCTGCCTGATGGGCGTGCTCGCCGCCCTCGGCGCCGAGATCGCCAAGATGTTCGCCGCCGATTTCCGGCTCAGCTTGACCGCCGTGGCGACGATCGGGCTTTGCGCCGTCGGCTTGCGGCTCCACGCCCTGCCGCCGGCCGATTTGCCATTCCTGCTGGCCGGCGGGATAGTCGCGGCCCTGGCCGTGGGCGTCGTCCGCGGCGCGCCGAGGGACCGCCGATGAACGACCGCGTGACGGTGACTCTGGAGTCCGGCGTCGCCCATGTCCGCCTCGCCCGGGCCGATAAGATGAACGCTCTGGACGACGCCATGTTCGAGGCGCTGATCGCCGCCGGCGAGCGGCTGAAGGCCGAGCCCAAGCTGCGGGCCGTCGTGCTGTCGGGCGAGGGGCGCGCCTTCTGCGCCGGCCTCGATATGGGCAGTTTCGGCCGCATGGCCCAGGGCCGCGCGACGGCCGCGGCGTCCGTGGACGGGGGCCTCGCCGCTCGGACCCACGGCATTGCCAACCGCGCGCAATACGCCGTCTGGGTGTGGCGGGAGATCCCCGTGCCGGTGATCGCCGCGGTGCACGGCGTCGCCTTCGGGGGCGGCTTCCAGCTTGCGCTCGGCGCCGACATGCGCTTCGTCGCCCCGGACGCCCGGCTGGCGATCCTGGAGATCAAATGGGGCCTGGTCCCCGACATGGCCGGCGCCCAGCTGATGCGCCATCTGGTCCGCGAGGATCTGGTGCGCGAACTTACCTACACCGGCCGGGTCTTCTCGGGCGAGGAAGCTCTGGCGATGGGCTTCGCCACGCGGGTGTGCGCCGATCCCCGCGCCGAGGCCCTCGCGGTGGCAAGGGAGATCGCGGGGAAGAACCCGGACGCCGTGCGGGCCTCCAAACGCCTGCTGAACCAGGCAACCCTCGCCGATGCGGCCTCCGGCCTGATCCAGGAAACCGCCGAACAGGTGGCGCTGATCGGCAGCCCCAACCAGGTCGAGGCGGTGATGGCCAACCTTCAGAAGCGCGCGCCGGTGTTCAGCGACGGGGGCGGGGTGATCGACAGCAGCTCGCGGGAATAGGTTTCCGCCACCACGCTGAACGGCGCGCCGGCGCCGGCGATCAGCACCGCCCTCACCCGGAGCGCCTGGCGCGGGCCCGCCAAGGGTTCGATCTCGACGATCCGGCGATGGAAGGCGAGCGGGCGGGCGACGACGCCGAAGGGGGTCTGGGTCGTCTCGAGGCGGCGGTTCATCTCCGGCGTAAGGCGGGCGGGCAGATACCAGTTGTCCGCCTCCGACAGGACATGGACGCCGCAGGTAAGCTTGACGCGGCGATAGCGGATCGCCTCGCCCGGGCGCGCGCTCAGCAGGGCGCGGACGCCCGCATCCGCCGGCTTGTCGATCTCGCCCTGGCGAATGGCGGTGATCGCCGCCGGCTTCGCCCAGCCGCTAACCTCGCACCAGCGCCGCAAGACCTCGCTGGCGCTGTCCGTGCCGCGCAGGTCGGCGGTCAGAGCCGCGAGCGCCGCCGACGCCCGTGGACCACCGGCTGTTTCTCCCGGCCACGCCGGCGCGCCGGCCCCCGCCAACACCGCCGCGACCAGGGCCCAGCCGACTTTCGCCTTGTGTTTCACGCCGGCTCGCGCAGACAATGACGGCCGCTCGGGAGACCGCCCATGCCTTACGTGAAAGGCCGCATCGTTCATGACGCCGATTCCCATCTGATGGAATTGCCCGGTTGCCTGGATCCCTGGTTCGATCCGAAGCTCCGGGACGCGTTTCACGCCCTGCCCGCCTATCGCCGCAAGCTCGGCGAGCCGGGCTGGACCGACGAGATCCTGCGCCTGCGGGAAGACCCCGCCTTCAGGGCCGGCGAGGAGAACGATCTTCTTCTGCGCAAGAATTACCAGGCCCTCGGCGCCTTCCGCCAGGACGATCGCGCCAGGGCGGTCGGCCTCCTGGGCTTCGCCAGCCAACTCGTCTTCACCACCTTCTGCCTGGGCAACTTCGGCCTGGACGAAGGCCCCGACCTCGACCTCGCCTATGCCGCGGCCCAGGCGCACAACCGCATGATGACCGCCTTCTGTGCCGCGGACCGGCGACTCCTGGCGACCGCCTACGTTCCCCTGGCCGATTTCGCGCGCGCCGCCAAGACCGCCCGCGAGGCGCTCGAACTGGGCGCCAAGGCCCTGCTCGTCCCCTCGCGCTGCCCCACTGGCCATTCTCCCAGCCACATCGGCTTCGACCCGGTCTGGGCCACGGCGCAGGAGGCTGGCGTGCCGATCCTGTTCCACGTCGGCGGCGAGGAAAAGCTGAACCCCGCCTATTTTGAAAACGGCCGTCCGCGGGTCAAGGACTTCCACGGCGGCGAGGAGAATTTCACCTCGGTGAGCTTCATGGCCATTCCGACCTCGGTCATGCAGACCCTGGCGGCGCTGATCATCGACGGGGTGATGGATCGTTTCCCGCGCCTGAAATTCGGGGCGATCGAACTGGGCGCCGCCTGGCTGCCGGGCTGGATGCGGTTCATGGATTCGGCGCACACGGCGTTCTACAAGAACGAGGAGCGGCTGCACCGGCTCTCGGCGCCGCCCAGCGAGATCGTCGCGCGTCAGCTGCGCGTCACCCCATATCCGCACGAGGACGCCGGCTGGATCATCGCCCAGAGCGGCGAGGGAATCTGCCTCTTCTCCTCCGACTACCCGCACGTCGAAGGCGGTCGAAACCCGCTCAAGCGCTTCGACGATTCCCTGGTCCGGGCCTCTTCGGCGGCGATCGACGGCTTTTATCGCGAAAACTTCATCGACCTGATGGGAGAGGGCTTGGCGGCCGATCTGCGACGCCCGGCGCGCCGGGCCGCGGCTTGAGCGAGGCGCCCACCGCGCTTCGCATCGTGCGCAATGCCGCGGTGTTCATGGCCGTCGTCGTGGCCATGGCCCTGGTGCGCTTCTTCCAGGAGATCCTGACCCCGCTGGTGGTGGCGATCTTCCTGCTGCTCCTGATCGACGCGGTCGCTCGGGTGATGGAGCATCGCCTGCCCGGGACCCCCGACTGGGTCAGGGGCGGGATCGCCGGCGCGGTCATCCTGATCGGATTCGCCGCGGTCGGCGGACTGTTCGTGATCGAGGCCCCGCTTTTCGCCGTCGAAGTTCGCGGCCTGGCCCCCAAGCTCGACGGGCTCATCCTGCGCACGATGTCCGCGCTGGGCGCGCCGCCGATCACCCTGGAGCAGATGTTCAGCGGGGTCGAACCCTCCCGCCTCCTGGCCCGGCTGTTCGCCGCCGCGCGCGGCCTTATCTCCTACGGCGTGCTGGTGATCATCTATTTCGGCTTTCTGCTGGCTTCCCGTGTGACCTTCGGCCGCAAACTCGAGACCCTGTACAGCACGCCGGAGCGGCGCCTCTCCGCCAAGCGGGTGGCGGCCAGCGTCCGCGACGCGGTGGAGCGCTACGTTCGCCTGCAGACGCTCAAGGCCCTGATGATCGCCGTCGCGGCCGCCGCCCTGATGTCCCTGCTGGGCGTGAAGGACGCCCTCTTCGTCGCCTTCGTGGTCTTCCTGGCCGCCTATGTTCCGATCGTGGGCCCGATCGCCGGCTCGATCTTTCCCGGCCTGCTGGCCCTCTCGCAGTACGACGACCTGACACGGCCTCTCGCCCTGGTCGCGGTGCTGGGAACCTCGGTGTTCATCATCGACAATGTGGTGATGCCCAAGCTGCAGAGCGACGAACTCAACATCGACCCCCTCCTGGTGCTGATCTCGATCGGTTTCTGGGGCGCGATCCTGGGCGTGCCGGGCATCCTGCTGTCGACTCCCCTCACCGTCGCCGTGATGGCCATCGCCGCCGAGTTCGAAAGCACCCGCTGGCTGGCGATCCTGCTATCGCGCGACGGCCACCCGATTCGGGACGCCAAGGGGCCCTGAGCCCTTGCCGCGCCCTCACCCCTCAAGCGCCGCCAGGCCGCGGGCCAGGTCGGCGATCAGATCCTTGGGGGCTTCGACGCCGATGGAAAGGCGGATCATGCCTTCTTCCATGCCCAGTATGCCCTGTTCATTGGCCGAGACCCCCGAATGGGTGGTGCTGCCGGGGTGACAGGCGAGGGACTCGGTGCCGCCCAGGCTCACCGCCAGCTTGAACACCTGGAGCCGGTCCAGAACCTTGAACGCCGCCGCGCGCCCGCCGCGCACGACGAAGGAGAAGGTCGCGCCCATGGCCCCGCTCTGGCGCGCGGTCACCTCGGCTTCGCGCGATCCGGGCGGCAAATCGCCAAGATAGGCCAGGCGCTCGACGGCGGGTTGTTGCTTCAGCCACAGGGCCACCTCGCGGGCGTTGGCGAAGGCTTTGTCCATGCGCAGGCGCAGGGTTTCCAGGGACCTCGTCAGCATCCAGGCGCTGTGAACATCCAGTTGGTTGCCGATCAGATTGCGCAGGGACCGCACCTTCCTCATCAGGGCCGCAGACCCGGCCACGGACCCGGCGATGAGGTCGCTGTGGCCGCCGACATATTTGGTCAGGGAATAGACGACCAGGTCGGCGCCGTGGTCGAGCGGCGATTGATACAGGGGCCCCAGCAGGGTGTTGTCGACGATGATAGGGGGCCGGACGCCCTGTCGCTCGGCCGCCTCGAGCGCGATGCGCGCCATCAGATCAAGATCGACCACGGCGTTGGTGGGGTTGGCCGGCGTCTCGACGTAGATCGCCGCCAGCGGCCCTTTCGCCATCGCCTCGTCCGCCGCCGCGCGCACCGCGTCCGGGTCCACCCCATCGACGAAACTGGCGCTGGCGATGCCGAGCGTGGCCAATAGAGTGTCGAACAGGGTCTCCGTGCCGCCGTAGAGCGGCCGGCTGCGCAGGACGACTTGGCCCGGATCGGCCACGGCCAGGATCGCGGTCAGGATCGCCGCCATGCCGCTGGAGAACACCGAACAGGCGTCGGCCCGTTCCAGCACGGCCAAGCGCTCCTCGACGATCTGGAGGTTGGGATTGTTGAAGCGGGTGTAGATC
>JACDGF010000097.1:5879-7725 GCA_013815405.1 Caulobacteraceae bacterium
GGCGCCCTGGGGCGCCGGGCTCCTCCCGCTCATGTAGTCGAACAGGAGCTTGCCCTCCGCGCAGGTCTTGTAGGCGAAGGTGGAGGTCAGGAAGATCGGCGTCTTGACCGCCCCTTCCGACAAGCTCGGATCGAAGCCAAACCCCAGCATCAGGGTCTCGGGTTCGAGCTGATGCGCCCCCACCCGCGATCTGCGGAAATCCCGTTTCACCATCGGCGCGCTCCCGTGATTGAACACCGTGACATCTATCAGACTATCGAAGGGCGCGGACCGGCTCGTGGGCTCCGAATGACGCATCGGGCGCTGGCAAGATTATGTGGGAACCGCTTAGGTCATGTGAGAAGGGACACCACCAATGACCCCTCCGCAACCCCACCCCCACCATCATCACCACGCCCCGGTTTACTTCGGGCGGGCGTTCGCGATCGGGATCGGGCTCAACATCGCCTATGTGGCCGCCGAAGCGGTCTATGGCCTGCTGGCCAATTCCCTGGCCCTGCTGGCCGACGCGGGGCACAACTTCGGCGACGTGCTGAGCCTCGCGATGGCCTGGCTCGCCGCCACCCTGGCGCGCAAGGGGCCCAGCGAGCGCTACACCTATGGCCTGCGCGGATCCTCGATCCTGGCGGCGCTCAGCAACGGCGCCCTGCTGCTGGTGGTCACCGGTGGCATTGCCTGGGCGGCCATTCTGAGATTGATGCATCCCGAACCTTCGGCCGGAACCACTGTCATCGGCGTCGCCCTGGCCGGGGTCGCGGTGAACGGCTTGACCGCCGCGATGTTCGCCTCGGGTCGCAAGGATGATCTCAATATCCGCGGCGCCTTCCTGCATATGGCGTCCGACGCCCTGGTCGCCCTGGGGGTGGCGGCGGCCGGCGGGCTCATTCTTCTCACCGGGTGGGTTTGGGTGGACCCGGCCGTGAGCTTGATCATCGGCGCGATCATCGTGGCGGGGACCTGGTCGCTGATGCGCGAATCCTTGGACCTGGCGCTTCAGGCGGTGCCCGGCGGCGTCGACCGCGCGGCGGTCTTGCGATACCTGGAGGCCCTGCCGGGCGTCAGCGAGGTGCACGACCTGCATATCTGGGGCATGAGCACCACCGAGACGGCGCTCACCGCCCATCTGGTCCGGCCGGGCGCGGAGATCGACGACGCCCTTCTCCATCGCGCCTGCGCCGAGCTCGAGACGCGCTTCGCCGTCCACCACGCCACCCTTCAGATCGAGACCGGCGCCGAGGCCCACCCCTGCGTCCTGGCCCCGGACGGTGTCATCTGAAGCGGGCGCGGTCCACGGGATGGTACCGCCTCCCCGGCTCGAACGGGGGACCTCTAGATCCACAATCTAGCGCTCTAACCAGCTGAGCTAAGGCGGCCTGACGGCGCGGCGTCTCCTGTAGTCGCCAAGACCGAGGCGATCAAGCCAAGCCAGTCGGAGTCGGCCTCAGCCCTTGGGGATTTGGAACCGGATCGGGATCTTGACCGTGCCCCCGCTGGTGGGGGCTCCGTCTCTCGTCATCGGCCTCATCTTGAACAGTTTGGAAAGCTTGAGCGCCGCATCGCCAAATTGCTGGTCACCCGGATCCTCCGACACCACCGAGCAACTGGTGAGCTTGCCGCTGGCCAGGACTTGGCAGCTGAGCTCGGCGCGACCGTTCACCTCCAGACGCTGGGCTCTTTCGGGATAGTAGCGAGCCACGTCTTCTCCAGAGGGTCGCTGGGACCAATCGGGGTTGGTGATCACCGTCGGGCGCGGCGGGGGCGGGGCTGGCGCGGCGATCACCGGCGGAGCGGGGATCGGCACGGGCTTGGGCCTCTCGACCGGCGCGATGTAGAGCGGCGGCGGGGC
>JACDGF010000098.1 GCA_013815405.1 Caulobacteraceae bacterium
GGGCCGGGCCGACCAGGGCCTGAAACGTCGCCTCGTGAATGCGGGCGGCGAGAGTCCGCTCGTACGGGTTCTTCAGGCTCCGATCACGGCGGTAGAGCCAATCGACGAGGGTCTCCAGGGAGAGCCGCGCGTAGAAGCAGGCGCCGCGCGCATCGGTCCTGGCCATGCCCTCGGCCCGGATCGCGAAGGCGTGTACCTCGGCGAACTCGCCGGCCAGGAAGGCGAATTGCGACATATACGCCCTTCTATCGGACCGTCGTGATCCGGGTATGCCCGATTTCCACGATCATGCGCTTGTCGGGCCGCTGATCGGCCACCACCACTTCGTGCTCGATCAGGGAGAGCGCCAATTGAACGCGCCTCGCGGCGCTCGGCTCGTCGCAGGCGATCTTGATCCTGCGAAGCTTGCGAAAGCGCCTCCTCGAAACGCCCGCGCGCTTGTGAAGCTCGTCAAAATCCTTGTCGAGGCTGACGAGCACCAAGCCGTTCTGGTCGCATAGGGTGGCGACGACCTGATCGGGCGAATCCGGGGCGATCACTTCGCGCAAATTCACGACTTGATGCCCGGCGGCTTTCAGCGCTCGCCCGACCGAGTCCGGAACGCAATTGTCGATAAAGAAGCTGATCGGCGCCGCAGCGCCCATCACGCGGCGGCAACCAATTTCTCTTCATGAGAAAGCGCGCCGGCGACGTCGACGGCGGTCAGGTCGGGATATTCCTCGAGAATTTGGCCGACGCTGTAGCCGGCATCCTTGAAGCGCCGGATCGCCCCTGTCGGGATGCGGGTCCCCGCCACCACCCAGGCATTGTGGTTGATGTGGCGGGAGTGGCTGACGGCCCCGATCTGAGACTTCGGACGCTTCAGGAGCCTTCTCACATCCTGTCGGGTGTCCGCCACGACCTTCTTTAGCGGCAAGCCCAGGAGGTACTGGCCGCTGACGACTTCCCGAGGCGCCTCTTGGCCCGGCTCTTGAAAAACGACTCTCTTGCCGAAGACCCAAAGGGTCGTGCCGATCCAAAGGTCGTCGGCAAGATGACGAAGGCGATCCGCGACCTTTCGCAGATGCTGGAGCGGAATGTTGTGCTGGTTGCGCAGAACGTTCAACACGCGCAGCGACGCCACGTCCTTGAACGAATAGATTCGGCTGAAAGGCGAGCGGCGATTTTCGTCCGCATAGGCGGGAACGAAAAAAGCCGTCCGGTCCCAATATCGAAGTTGCGACTTGGTGATGCCGGTGAGGCGTTCGACATGTTCCTCGCCGAACGCCGTTATCAGGATGTCCGCGTTCGAAACCATCATTTCCTCGCCAGGGACCCAGATTAGCCTATTTGTCGAAATGGCGCAAAAAGCCCTGGTCCGCGCGGCTGGGTCGCGAGCGCCATGTCTCAAAGCTCGCCGCGAAAGGCGCGGTGTTGGAGACTGGCGAAGAGGGCGTCGAAGCTATCGAGTTGACGTCTATAGGATGAACGTTGCTCTTCGACGGCAGCCAACTTCTCGCTGAACGAACGCTGGAGATCCAGAGGGGGATCAACCAGTTCGACCGCTTCAATCATTGTCTGATTGACCTTGAACGTGCCGTTGGTCGTCCGCGTCTTGGCTTCGATCTGCCTTCGCGTGGCTGGTGCGTTCCAGACAAATTGGAGAAATGCCGGCGCCGTGCGTCGGGTGTCGATCCTGCCGGCAATGATTGTGTCAGGAAACACGACATTGGGCATGTCGTGCTCCGGGAAGAAACCGCGACCAACGAGAGATTTGTTCCCGTTGCCTCGGCAGATGAGAAAGTCTGAGCGGTTTACCCTTTGGTGTTCCGATGGGCTGGCCTTGAATTCGCCGACCTTCGTCGACCTTTCTTCAAATCGAGAACCCGTAATCGCTGAAAGCGTGAGCACGGTCGCGGACACGACGCCTCCCGACGCCGGAGACACCCCGTTTCTCAAAGGCAGTTTCAAGAGAGTCTCGAACCGCACCTTGGGCCAACCACGTGTCATTCCGACCGGGTCACCGAACATTTGGTCGAAAATGGCTCGCGCAAAAGCATCAAGTTGGTTCAACACCTCCCGACGCTTGCGGCTCAGCGCATGGGCTTGATCGAGGACGGCTGCGATCCGCCGCTGTTCGTCGAGTGGGGGGAGGGGAACTTCGACCCTGACGATGTTTTGGCGGGTTATTTGCGGTTGGGAGGAGCCGCTGATGACGTCCTCAAAGCCGCGCATCTTCAGAAACGCTGCCAGAAAGTGAAGATCGACGCGGCGAGTATCGAGCGCATCCAGCGCCATGGCATTGCCGTTTGCATAGGTCAGCGCGGGTGCCACGTGGACCGTGCCGCAAGATCCGCGGCATCCGATCAACAGGATGGGCTTCTTATGTGTGTAGCTGGTAGCGAAGCCGATTTGCCCATTGGCTCCGAAGACAGGGAAGCCTGACGCGGCCATGTCGGCCTTTGACAAGATCGGCCACTGTCTCGGTCGGGAGACATCGCCAAGCGCGGCAGTAGGCCAGAGAGTCACCCCACCATCTCCTCGAGCTTCGCGAGCCCCTCCGCGATCTCCCGCTCCAGCACCTTCAGCGACGCGATGATCTCCGCCGGGTTCTGGTGCCTCACCTCCTCGTGCGCCGTCTCCTTGTAGCGATTGACGGAAAGGTCGTAGGCGCCGTCCTTCGCAATATCCGACTTGGGCACGCAAAAGCTCTGAGCGGTGCGTGGTCGATCCCGCTCGGCGCGGTCGCGCTCTTCCCAGCGTTCGACCACGTCGGGCAGGTTGTTCTTGTCGTGGTCGGCGGCGGTTAGATCGGCCTCGGGCGTCGGCCCGAGCTTGTCTTCGGAAAGCAAAGGCTGGCGCTTGTCGTCCAAAGACCAGCCGTCGGCCTTCAGGTCATAGAACCAGACGTTGTCCGTGCCGCCGACGCCGGTCTTGGTGAAGCAGAGGATGGCGGTGGAGACGCCGGCGTAGGGGCGAAAGACGCCGGACGGCAGGGAAATCACCGCGTCGAGCTTGTGATCCTCCACCAGCATGCGGCGGAGGGCCTTGTGCGCGGTGGAGGAACCGAACAGCACGCCGTCCGGCACGATCACCGCCGCGCGCCCGCCGACCTTCAGCAAGCGTAGGAATAGAGCCAGGAACAGCAATTCGGTCTTCTTGGTCTTGACCACCTGCTGCAGATCCTTGGCGGTCTGTTCGTAGTCCAGCGACCCGGCGAAGGGCGGGTTTGCGAGGATCAGGCTGTAGCGGTCCTTTTCGCCCGCGATATCCTCGGAGAGGCTGTCGCGGGCCACGATGGTGGGGTTTTCGACGCCATGCAGAATCATGTTCATCGAGCCGATGCGCAGCATGGTCGGGTCGAAGTCGAAACCGTGGAAGGCGGCTTCGTGGAAGTGCTTGCGCAGGGCGGGATCGCGGAAGATCTCGGGGTTGTGCGCGCGAAGGTATTCGGCCGCCGCGATGAGGAAGCCGCAGGTCCCGGCGGCCGGGTCGCAGATCGTATCCTTCGGCGTCGGCTCCATCAGCTCGACCATCAGGGCGATGATGTGGCGGGGTGTGCGGAACTGGCCGTTCTGGCCGGCTGTGGCGATCTTGCCGAGCATGTATTCGTAGACGTCGCCCTTGGTGTCGCGGCCCGCCATGGGCACGCGGTCGAGCTTGTCCACCACCTTGGCCAGGAGCGCCGGGGTGGGAATGCCGAAGCGAGCCTCGCGCATGTGCGCCGCCACCGCGCCCTCGGCGGCCACCTTGTCGCGGATGAAGGGGAAGACGTGCTCGTCCACGACGCGGAACATCTCGCGCGGCTCGTCGGTCTTGAAGTTCTTCCAGCGCAGCCGCTCATAGGGGACGCCACGCGGATCGTTTCCTTGCGGGAAAATCCGCCGCTCTATCGGGGCCTTGAGCTGGCTGGCCTTGGCCTCTTCCACCAACTGGAGTTCGTCGAGCCGCTTGATGAACAGGAGGTAGGTGATCTGCTCCATGACCGCGAGCGGGTTGGACAGGCCTCCCGCCCAGAAGTCATCCCAAATGCTGTTGATCTGGGACCGGATCTCGCCGACGATCATGGTGCGCCTCCCCCTGCTTCGTCGCGCGGAGGTGTAGAGTACGCGGTCGTGGATCGGTAGAGAGATTGCGGTCCTGGCGGCGTCGTCGAGGTGTCAACGCCGGCGGCTCCGGCGTTGAAATCGCCCCTGGCCCAGCGCGTAGCCGTATCTAAGAAGCGAGCCGCCGCAATCTCGCCCTAACCCCCGGCCTCGATCAAGGCGATGTCGGCTCTCAGCAAGCGATTCACCAGTTCATTGAGGGAGGCGCCGCGCGCCTTGGCGCGGGCCTGGAGATAGCTGAGCACATCCGGCTCCAGGTGGACGGGGGGCACAAGGATCGCTTCTTTGGAATAGAACTTGCCGCGCGTGGCGTCCGTGAAATCGTATTCTTCCTTCATGTCTCCATTTCTTCCTCATACTGCCGCGCCTCGCGGAGGGTGGCCGGGCGAGCGGAGATGATCCGAACCGCCGTCCGATCCTGGTTCAACTCAACATAGGTGTGCACGACCAGCAATAGGCGTCCAGGTGTGTTTCTACCGAGGGTAACCCACCGCTCCTCGACAACGCCATGATCGTCAAGGCGACTGAGCGCCAACGGATCGGCGAACACCGCCACGGCCTCATCGAACGATACGCCATGTTTGGCCCGATTCGAACGGGCCTTCGCCGAATCCCAATCGAATTCAAGCCGCGTCACCTACGATTCCGGTCGCGAGCGGGGGTCGACACTGGCCGCTTCACCCCGCCCGCCGCGCGCTGACGATTCTCACCGCCGGTTCCAGCATCTGCCCCTTCATCGCCCCCTCGCCCGCCGTCGCCGATACCGGGGCGGCGAGGATCGCTCGGGCGACGTCCATGCCGCCCGCCACCCGGCCGAAGGCGGCGAAGCCCTGGTTGTCGCCGGGGGCGGAGGGGTCGGCGTCGAGGTAGGGTTGGTCGCCGACGCAGATGAAGAACTCGGAAGCCGCGGTTCCGGGGGCGTAGCGGGCCACGGAGATCGTCCCGTCCTTGTGGGAAAGGCCGGACGCCGCGGTGCTTTCGTGGGCGACGGGCGGGAGGGTCTTGGCGGGATTGTTCTGGAGTCCGCCTTGGACCAGGCCGGTTTGCGGCGCGCCGGCGTTCTTCATCGCGCGATAGAAGCTCGCGCCGTCGAAGCGTTTCTGGTCGACATAGCGCAGGAAGTTGGCTGCGGTGACAGGGGCCTTGTCGGCGGCGAGTTCCAGGGTGATCACGCCGGCGCCGGTCGTCAGGGCGACCCGAATCCGCGCCGCGCCCGGTTGGCTCAGCGCGGGAGCGGCGATCGTCGCGGCGAGCGATGCGAGAACCACGCGTTTGGTGACGGTCGGCACGGGTCTCCTCAGGTCTTCAGCTTATAGCCGGTCATGAAGATCCACCACACGGTGATCAGGCAGAGCGCCATGAAGCCCAGGGTCATGGAGAGGCTCAAGGTCACGCCGACGTCGGAGACGCCATAGAAGCTCCAGCGGAAGCCGCTGACCAGATAGACCACCGGATTGAACAGGGTGACCTTGCGCCACAGGGGCGGCAGCATGGCGATGGAATAGAAGCTGCCGCCCAGGAAGGTCAGCGGGGTGATGATCAGGGTCGGCACGATCTGCAGTTTCTCGAAGCCGTCGGCCCACACCCCGATGATGAAGCCGAACAGGCTGAAGGTCACCGCGGTGAGAACGAGGAAAGCCGCCATCATCACTGGATGGGCGATGTGGAAAGGCACGAAGAGGCGCGCGGTGGCGAGGATCACCAGGCCCAGCAGGATCGACTTGGTCGCCGCGGCGCCGACATAGCCGATCACCGCCTCGGCCCAGGAGACCGGCGCCGACAGCAGTTCGTAGATGGTGCCCGACCATTTGGGCATGTGGATGCCGAAGGAGGCGTTGGAAATGCTCTCGGTGAGCAGGGAGAGCATCAACAGCCCCGGCACGATGAAGGCGGCGTAGCTCACCCCGTCGATGGCGGTCATCCGCGAGCCGATCGCCGAGCCGAAGACCACGAAATAGAGCGAGGTGGAGATCACCGGGGCCAAGAGGCTCTGGGTCAGGGTGCGGAACCAGCGCGACAGTTCGAAGAGGTAGATGGCGCGGACGCCCAAAAGGTTCATGGCCGGGTGCTCACCAGGCCGACGAAGATGTCTTCCAGGGAACTCTGGCTGGTCTGGAGGTCGGCGAAATCGACCCCCGCCTCGCCCAGCCGGCGCATCAGGGCGGCGATGCCGGTCGCCTCGGCTTTCGCATCGAAGGTGTAGACGAGCTGGGTGCCGTCGGCGGCGAGCTCCAGGGGATAGCCGGCCAGGGCGGGGGGAAGGGCGGCCAGGGGCTCGCGCAGGTTCAGGCTCAGCTGTTTCTTGCCGAGCTTCTCCATCAGCGCCGCCTTGTCCTCGACGAGGATCAGGGCGCCCCCGCTGATCACCCCGATGCGGTCGGCCATGTCCTCGGCCTCCTCGATATAGTGGGTGGTGAGGATGATGGTGACCCCGCCGTCGCGCAGGGAGCGGACCATCTCCCACATGTCGCGCCTCAGCTCGACGTCCACCCCTGCGGTGGGCTCGTCCAGGAAGAGGATGCGCGGATCGTGCGACAGGGCCTTGGCGATCATCACCCGGCGCTTCATGCCGCCCGACAGCGCCTTGATCGTGCTGTCCTTCTTGTCCCACAGGGAAAGATCCTTGAGGACTTTCTCAACGTAGGCGCGGTCGCGCGGCTTTCCGAACAGGCCGCGGCTGAAGGTCACCGTCGCCCACACCGTCTCGAAGGCGTCGGTGGAAAGCTCCTGGGGAACCAGGCCGATCATCGCCCGCGCCGCCCGGTAGTCGGTGATGATGTCGTGGCCGGCGGCGAGCACCTGGCCGGAGGTCGGCCGGACGATCCCGCAGATGATGTTGATCAAGGTCGTCTTGCCCGCCCCGTTGGGGCCGAGCAAAGCGAAGATCTCGCCTGGGCGGATGTCCAGGTCGATGGGTTTGAGGGCCTGGACGCCGGAGGCGTAGGTCTTGGTCAGGCCGCGGACGGAGAGGATCGGGGTGGTCATTTTCCGCGAGACGCCGCCGCCGCGCGCCCGCTCCACCTCTTCGGGGTCCCCCTCCCCCGCATAGAGGCGCGGGAGGATTGGGAAAGAATCCGCCTCAACCCGCCGCCACCGGTGGTGGGGGCGGCATGGCGCCGTCGATTTCATTGCCCCGGAGGTGGGCGGGTCGGGCGCTGATCCGCTCCCAGTAGCTTGTGAAGGCTGGGCGCCGGTCGAAGCCGCCGAACTGCATGCCAAAGCCGATCTGGGAGCCGACATAGACGTCGGCGGCGCTGAACCGGTCGCCGCAGATGTAGTCGCGGCCGGAAACGGCCTGCTCCAAGGTGTCGATCGTGCGCTCGAAGGTGCCATAGCCGGCCATGCGCTCGCGGCCGGGGGGAACGACAAAGCCCAGGCTCTTGTTGGTCCAGGCCGCCTCGACCGGACCGGCGGCGAAGAACAGCCAGCGGTAGTAGGCGCCCCGCTCCTTAAGCGG
>JACDGF010000099.1 GCA_013815405.1 Caulobacteraceae bacterium
CCGCCTCCTGCTCGCGCAGGATGGCGATGATCTGCTCCTCGCTGAATCTCGACTTCCTCATCGGTCCGTCCCTTTCCGTTGGGCCGGACTCTACTTATTCCTGGAGGAGTTTCAGGGGGTCACGTCACGTCCGATCCTCTCCCATAGCGAATTTTATCTTGAGAATGCCGACTTAGGATATACCGCCAGCCCAGATGAAACTGCTTGATTTTGCCGTAGCTGAACAGCCGTCCTATCTCCAACAATCCCAGTCAAAGGGACCAGGAGATCGACGAATGCGATTCATGGCTCTGGCCGCCGCCTCTTCGGCCGTTGCTTCGGCCACCGTCTCCTCCGCCCAACCCGCCCCTTTCCCTCTTCCCCGCGCCTTCGCCGGCTACGCCCAACCCGCCATCACCCCCGGCCTCTGCAAGGTCATCTCCGCCGGCGAGACCCAGTGCGTCATCCCGGCCATGAGCGCGGGGCGGTATGTGATCGAGGCGGCGGGGACGTCGACGGCGGCGGGGGCGGCGCCGCAGCAGGCGTTGGAGATCGTGGTGGGGGAGTCGTCGTGCGGGCTGGGGCGGAACACCAAGTCGTGGTCGGGGGGGCGGCGGACGTTTCGGTTGAGCTGCGAGGTGAGGGTGGTGGCGGACGCGCCGATCACGGTGCGGGCGCTCTATGCCGATGCGCAGGCGACGAAGGATCCGAAGGGGCCGGCGCTCGTCGTGCGGGCGCTGCCGTGGGACGGGGTGCTGTCGAGCCGGATCTTCGCGCCGAAGCAGTAGGGGGTGGGGAGGCGACCTATTTTCGACCGCCCGTGCGCGGCCTTGCGCCCCCTCCACCCCTTCGGGGTCCCCCTCCCCCGCAAGGGGGCAGGGGAGGATTTTGGGGCGGCGCGCCCTCGTCTTTTTTCAATCCTCACCCGCGAAGCGGGGGAGGTGGCGCGGCGCTCTTGCTTGCGCCGTGACGGAGGGGGCGCGTCTCGCATTGGCGATCGCGGCGATCCCGCTTAGGTTCGGGCGGCGGAAAATGATCAGGGAGCCTTGATGCGTAGGATCGAGCATTTCGTGGGGGGGCGGGCGTTCGCGGGGGTGTCGGAGCGGTCCGGGGAGGTGTTCGACCCCAACACGGGGGAGGTCCAGGCGCGGGTGGCGTTGGCCTCCGCCGCCGACGTGGACGCGGCGGTGCGTTCCGCCGCGGCGGCCCAGCCCGCCTGGGCGGCGATGAATCCGCAGCGGCGGGCGCGGGTGATGTTCGAATTCAAGCGCCTGGTCGAGGCGCGGATGGAGGCGCTGGCGGCGCTGCTCTCCGGCGAGCACGGCAAGGTGCTGGCCGATTCGCGGGGCGATGTGCAGCGGGGGCTGGACGTGATCGAGTTCGCCTGCGGCATCCCGCATGTGCTGAAGGGGGAATACACGGCGGGCGCCGGGCCGGGGATCGACGTCTGGTCGATGCGTCAGCCGCTGGGGGTCTGCGCCGGCATCACCCCGTTCAATTTCCCGGCCATGATCCCGATGTGGATGTTCGGCATCGCCGTGGCGGTGGGCAACGCCTTCATCCTCAAGCCCTCGGAGAAGGACCCGAGCGTGCCGGTGCGCCTGGCGGAGCTGTTCATGGAGGCGGGCGGGCCGGCGGGTGTGCTGAACGTGGTCCATGGCGACAAGGCGGCGGTGGACGCGCTGCTGACCCATCCGGAGATCCGGGCGGTGAGCTTCGTCGGCTCCTCGGACATCGCGTCCTATGTCTATTCGACCGGCACGGCGCACGGCAAACGCGTCCAGGCCATGGGCGGGGCCAAGAACCACGGGGTGATCCTGCCCGACGCGGACCTCGACCAGGCGGTGGGAGACATCATCGGCGCCGCCTACGGCTCGGCCGGGGAGCGGTGCATGGCCCTGCCGGTGGTCGTGCCGGTGGGGGAGAAGACCGCCGAGGCCCTGCGCGAGCGGGTGCTGCGCGAGATTGGCGGGCTTCGCGTAGGCGTCTCCAGCGACCCGGAGGCGCAGTACGGGCCGGTGGTCACCGCGGCGCACTTGAAGCGGGTGGAGGACTATATCGCGCTCGGGGTCGAGGAGGGGGCGGAGCTGGTGGTCGACGGCCGGGGGTTCTCCCTCCAGGGCCACGAGCGGGGCTTCTTCATCGGCCCCAGCCTGTTCGACCATGTGAAGCCGCAGATGCGAACCTACCAGGAGGAGATCTTCGGGCCTGTCCTGCAGATCGTCCGGGCGGAGAGCTTCGAGGAGGCCCTCACGCTGGCCTCCGACCATCCCTACGGCAACGGGGTCGCCCTCTTCACCCGTGACGGGCGGGCGGCGCGGGAGTTCGCGGCGCGGGTGAACGTCGGCATGGTCGGGATCAACGTGCCGATCCCGGTGCCGGTGGCCTACCACACCTTCGGCGGCTGGAAGCGCTCGGCGTTTGGCGACACCAACCAGCACGGGATGGAGGGGGTGAAGTTCTACACCAAGGTCAAGACGGTGACCGCGCGCTGGCCGGAAGGGGCGCGGGAGGATAGCGCGTTCGTCATTCCGACGATGGGGTGAGGGGGTGGTGAGCAGGATCTCTTCCCTCCCTCCCCTTCATGGGGAGGGTGGCCCGCAAGGCCGGGTGGGGCTGTCGGGTGAAACGCGCGAGGTCGGGGGTGATCGGGACTTCCCCACCCCGCCGACGCCGCGCGTCGTCTTCCCTCCCCATAAAGGGGAGGGAGGGATTTAGACGTGAACTTCGACCTCACCGACGATCAGCGCGCCATCGAGGACGCCGCGCGGGCCTTCGCTTCGGCCGAGATGGCGCCGCATTCGGCGCGGTGGGACGCGGAGGCGTATTTTCCGGTGGAGGTGATGCGGGCGGCCGCCGCCCTGGGGTTCGCGGGTGTCTATGTGGGGGAGGACGTGGGCGGCTCGGCGCTCAGCCGGCTGGACGCGACCTTGATCTTCGAGGCCCTGGCCCATGGCGACGTCTCCACCGCCGCGTTCCTCTCGATCCACAACATGGCCTCGTGGATGATCGACGGCTTCGCGGGCGATGCGTTGCGCCGCAAATACCTGCCGCGCCTGACGACCATGGAGCTGATCGCCTCCTACTGCCTGACCGAGCCGGGGGCGGGGTCCGACGCGGCTTCCTTAAGCACCACCGCGCGGCGGGAGGGGGACGGGTATGTGCTGAACGGGGCCAAGGCGTTCATCTCCGGGGCCCGGGTGTCGGACGTCTATGTGGTCATGGCGCGGACGGGCGGGGAGGGGGCGAAGGGCGTCTCGACCTTCGTGGTGGAGAAGGCGGCGCCGGGCCTCTCCTTCGGGGCGCCGGAGCGCAAGCTCGGCTGGGCGAGCCAGCCCACCGCCATGGTCCATTTCGACAACGCCCGCATACCGGCGGAGAATCGGGTCGGCGAGGAGGGCCAGGGATTCCGCATCGCCATGGCGGGGCTCGACGGGGGGCGGCTCAACATCGCCGCCTGCGCCCTCGGCGGGGCTTCCCTCGCCCTGGACACCGCCCGAGACTACCTCGCCACGCGCAAGCAGTTCGGCCGGGCCCTGAAGGAATTCCAGGCGCTCCAGTTCCGGCTGGCGGACATGGCCACCGCCATGGAGGCGGCCCGGCTGATGGTGCGGCGCGGCGCCGCCGCCCTGGACGCCAAGTCGCCGGACGCCACCAAGCTCTGCGCCATGGCCAAGCGCTTCGCCACCGACGCCGCCTTCGACGTGGCCAACCAGGCCCTTCAGCTGCACGGCGGCTACGGTTATCTCAAGGACTATCCTCTGGAGCGGATCGTGCGCGACCTGCGCGTCCACCAGATCCTGGAGGGCACCAACGAAATCATGCGGGTGATCATCGCGCGCGAACTCCTCAAGCCGTGAGCGAGCCGGAGGTCCACGCGCGGGTGGAGGGGAAGGTCGGGCGCCTGACCCTGGACCGGCCCGCCGCGCTGAACGCGCTCACCACCGACATGTGCCGGCGGATGATCGACGCCCTGACGGCCTGGCGCCGCGACGAAGCCGTGGAGGCGGTGCTGATCGACCACGCGGGGACACGCGGCTTCTGCGCCGGGGGCGACATCCGCGCCCTGGCCGACAGCGTGGCCGGCGACGGCGTGGCGGCGCGCGACTTCTTCTTCACCGAATACCGCCTGGACCATCTGCTCTTCACCTATGAGAAGCCGGTGGTCACGGTGATGGACGGGGTGGTGATGGGCGGCGGGGTCGGAATCAGCTGGCCGGCCGCCTATCGCATCGCCACCGAACGCACGGTCTTCGCCATGCCCGAGACCGGCATCGGCCTCTTCCCCGACGTGGGCGGGGGCTGGTTCCTGCCCCGGCTGCACGGCGCGACGGGGGCTTGGCTGGCGCTGACCGGGGCGCGAATCCGCTCGGTGGACTGCGAGCTGCTGGGGATCGCCACCGACGTCGTCGAGGCCGCCCGCCTGCCCGAACTGAAGGCCGCCATGGTCGCCGAGCCCGGTGAGATCGAGCGCATTCTCGCCGAACTGGAAGCCGACCCCGGCCCCGCGCCGATCGCGGCCCATCGCGACCAGATCGACGCCCTGTTCGGCGGCGGGGCGGTGGAGGCGATCGTCGCCGCCCTGGAGGCGGAGGGGTCGGATTGGGCCAAGGCGCAGTTGGCCGTGCTGCGCCTCAAATCTCCGCGCAGCCTCAAGGTCGCCCTACGCCAGCTCCAGGCCGGGGCCGCGATGACCGATTTCGCGCAAGATCTGGCCATGGAGATGCGCATCGCCGCCCGCCTCGTCGCGGGCCACGACTTCACCGAAGGCGTCCGCGCCGTGATCCTCGACAAGGACAACACCCCGCGCTGGCGACCCGCCACGCTCGAAGGCGTCACCGAGGCCATGCTCGACGCCGTCTTCGCCGCCCTGCCGGAGGACCAGGAATGGTCGCCTTTGAAAGATCTCCCCCCGGGGCAATCCTCAAGACACCTCTCCCGAAGGGAGAGGGAGGGGCCCGCGCCCGATCTTGGGCGTGGGAGGGTGAGGGGTTACGGCCTATCCGATTGAGGCGTTAGAGTTCCTGATTCAGTTGATATATATGGAGAAATCACCCGGCGCCGTAACCCCTCACCCTCCCATGGCTCCGCCATGGGCCCCTCCCTCTCCCTTTGGGAGAGGTGTTCAAGAGGCGCGCCCGAACGGTCTTGTGTGCATCTGCTCCCCCGCGAAACCATCCGGGGTAGGATCAATTGCGTAAGGAGAGACCCATGGCCTACGAAACCCTGATCGTCGAGACCGCCGAGGGGGTGAGCCTGATCCGGCTGAACCGGCCGGCGGCGCTCAATGCGCTGAACGCCCGGCTGATGGACGAGCTCACCGCCGCCCTGGACGCGGCCGAGGCCGATCCCGGCGTGCGCTGCATGGTGATCACTGGCTCGGAACGGGCCTTCGCCGCCGGGGCGGACATCAAGGAGATGGCGACCAAGAGCTATGCGCAGGTCTATGGCGAGGACTTCATCACCCGTAACTGGGAGCGCGCCGCGACCTGCCGCAAGCCGGTGATCGCCGCGGTGGCCGGCTACGCCCTGGGGGGTGGCTGCGAACTGGCGATGATGTGCGACTTCATCATCGCCGCCGACAACGCCAAGTTCGGCCAGCCGGAGATCACCCTGGGCGTCTCGCCGGGCGCCGGGGGCACTCAGCGCCTGACCCGCTTCGCCGGCAAGTCCAAGGCCATGGACATGGTCCTGACCGGCCGGATGATGGACGCCGCCGAGGCCGAGCGCTGCGGCCTGGTCAGCCGCGTGGTCCCGGCGGCCGAGCTGATCCCAACCGCCCTGGAGGCGGCCCGGAAGATCGCCGCCCTCTCGCCCAACGCGGTGATGCTGACCAAGGAGATGGTCGACGCGGCTTACGAGACGCCGCTCGCCCAAGGGGTGAAGCTGGAGCGGCGCCTCTTCCACTCCCTCTTCGCCTTCGACGATCAGAAGGAAGGCATGGCCGCTTTCATCGAGAAGCGGGAGCCCAGGTTCACGGGGCGGTAGGATCTAGAGCGTTGGTTGTTTCGGCTTACATCGCGCGGATCAAAATTCGGAGCCGCGCGATGACCACACCCACCGTTAACGCCAAGGGCCAAGTCACCTTACGCAAGGATCTCCGGAGGCGCGCGGGCGTCAAGCCGGGCGATCGGATCAGGGTGGACAAGCGGCCCGACGGCCGTATCGAGCCGCGGGCGGCGCGGCGTACGGGCAGCATCTCGGACGTGTTCGATCTCCTTAAGAACGAGGATGGACCCGCCTTGTCCATCGAAGAGATCAATGAGGCCGCCGCCCGAGGCTGGGGGTCGTAGTTTGGCCGGGCGCTGTGGGGCTTGCGTGTGCGAACGCCCTCACCGATCCAGGCCGCCGCGCTTCAGGTCGACCAT
The DNA here is from genome assembly GCA_013815405.1 of Caulobacteraceae bacterium. Lineage (GTDB taxonomy): Bacteria > Pseudomonadota > Alphaproteobacteria > Caulobacterales > Caulobacteraceae > Acaudatibacter. The sequence goes on from JACDGF010000099.1 coordinate 6,348, forward strand.
GCGGACGATCATCGCCCGGCGCGGATCGAAGGGCAGATCCTCAAAGCCCCAGCGCGCATGGAAGCCGCGCGCGGCGTGATCGAGCGGATGGGTGAAGACGCCGAAGGCGCCGACATCGCGGGAAGCCCTGAGAGCCGCACGCAGGGCGAAGAGAAGCAAGGAGCGGGCATAGCCTCTTGCTTGATAGTCCTTATGGATCGCCAGTTGACCAAGCAGGGTAGCCGGCACGGGGTCGGGCCGGTTGCGCTGCCGTGGCTTGGGCAAGGCGGCGCGCTCGATCTGCCCGGCGCTCAAGGTGACGTAGCCGACGACCTGGCCCCTGTCGGCGTCGCCCAGGCCTTGAAGCGGCTGCTTCTTCGGCTGCACGCTTCGGGCGTCAACGTCGCGCTGATCGTCTTCTCCGGCCTTCTTCTGCCGCTGGCGGGCGTGCTGGTGTCGCGCTCGGGGCTGTTCCCGCGATTCCTCGGCTGGCTGCTGATCCTCGCCGGTCCCTGCCACCTCCTCCAAAGCTTCAGCTTCTTCCTCGCGCCGCCGCTCGCCCGTCAGCTGTTTCCCTGGGTGCTGATCCCCTGCTTCCTGGCCGAAGCGGCCATGACGCTCTGGCTGTTGGTCGTCGGCCTCGACTTGCGTCGATGGGAGCAGGCCCACGCCGCGGAGAAGAACCGGGTATCATAGTCAGTCGCGACCAAGCGCGAGCTTCTGACCTCGGGACTGAAATGGCGCGCAGCCTTGGATGAAAGTGAGAACTACGTCTACGCCATAGCACTATGATGCGCGACCGCGACGGGCGGGGAGCGCCTGATTGCGGGTGGATGGCGTAACGTGAGTTCTGCTATGCCTTTACCGTGAACACCGAAGCTGACACCTGCCGCAAGTTCATCGTTCCCAAGCTTCAGATCGCCGGCTGGGACGACGCGCCTTGCGCGATCAATGAGCAGCGCAGCTTTACCGATGGGCGCGTGATGTTTGTCGGCGGCGCGGCGCGACGGGGGAAGCGCAAGCGCGCCGACTACCTTACCACCCATCAGAAAAGTCTTGCTCTGAGGAATCGTGATGTGATTCGAGGAATCCGCTTTGATTGGGCGGAGGATTTTGGATGGGCGGGATTGAAACGGTGGCGTCGGCGGTCCAGGCCGA
>JACDGF010000100.1 GCA_013815405.1 Caulobacteraceae bacterium
GGCCGGCGCGGCGCTCGCGAGCCCGCCCCCGGGACCCAAGCCGGCCGACGCGACGCTGCCGGCCAAACCGAACGCGCCCTGATCACAATCAAAAACGAATCGATCGCGGGCGCGACCATCGGCGCGAATCGGTGTTAGTCTGAACGCCCATGGCCCGGTACATCTTCATCACCGGCGGCGTGGTCTCATCCTTGGGAAAAGGTCTCGCTTCCGCGGCGCTCGGCGCCCTGTTGCAGGCGCGCGGCTATGGCGTCCGCCTGCGCAAGCTCGACCCCTATCTGAACGTCGATCCCGGGACGATGAGCCCCTATCAGCACGGCGAGGTGTTCGTCACCGACGACGGGGCCGAGACCGACCTGGATCTGGGCCACTACGAGCGTTTCACCGATGTCTCGGCCACCCGCGCCGACAACATCACCACCGGCCAGATCTACCAGACCATCCTGGAGAAGGAGCGGCGCGGCGACTATTTGGGGGCGACCGTCCAGGTGATTCCGCACGTCACCGACGAGATCAAACGCTTCATCCTGGCCGACCCGGGGGAGGGGGTGGATTTCGTGCTGGTCGAGATCGGCGGCACCGTGGGCGACATCGAGGGCCTGCCGTTCTTCGAGGCTATCCGGCAACTGGGCCAGGAGCTTCCCCGGGGCGACGCCTGTTTCGTCCACCTGACCCTCCTGCCGTTCATCAAGACGGCCGGGGAGATGAAGACCAAGCCGACCCAGCATTCGGTCAAGGAGCTGCGTTCGATCGGTGTCCAGCCCGACGTGCTCCTGTGCCGCTGCGAACAGCCGATCCCCCCTGAGGAACAACGCAAGATCGGCCTCTTCTGCAACGTTCGGCCCTCGGCGGTGATCCAGGCCATGGACGCGCGCGACCTCTACGCCGTTCCCCTCGAATACCATCGCCAGGGACTCGACGGCGAGGTCCTCGACGTTTTCGGGATCAGCGATCCGCCGCCGCCGGATCTGACGCGTTGGACCGAGATCTCCGATCGCCTCGTCAACCCCGACGGAGAGGTGACCATCGCCATCGTCGGCAAGTACACGGTGCTGAAGGACGCCTATAAATCCCTGATCGAGGCCTTGAGCCACGGCGGCCTCGCGAACCGGGTCCGCGTCAACCTCGATTGGGTGGAGAGCGAGGCCTTTGAGGGAGAGGAGGGGGCGGCCGCGACCCGGCTGGAGGGGGTCCACGGCATCCTGGTTCCCGGGGGATTCGGCGAGCGCGGTTCGGAAGGCAAGATCCGCGCCGCCCAGTTCGCGCGCGAGCACGGCGTGCCCTTCTTCGGCGTCTGCTTCGGCATGCAGATGGCGGTGATCGAGGCGCTGAGGAACGTGGCCGGCGTCCCCGGCGCCTCCTCCACCGAGTTCGGCCCCACGTGCGAGCCGGTGGTGGGCCTGATGACCGAATGGACGCGAGGAAACCGGCGCGAACTGCGCTGCGAAGGCGACGACCTGGGTGGGACGATGCGCCTGGGCGCCTACGAGGCGCTCCTGGCGGAAGATTCCAGGATCGCCGAGATCTACGGCGCCGTGGCGATCAGCGAACGCCACCGGCACCGGTACGAAGTGAACATCGCCTATCGCGAAGCCCTGGACCGGGCCGGCCTGCGCGTCACCGGCCTTTCGCCGGACGGCTCTCTGCCCGAAACCGTCGAGCGGCGGGACCATCCCTGGTTCATCGGCGTCCAGTTCCACCCCGAGCTGAAGAGCCGCCCCTTCGCCCCCCATCCGCTCTACGCCAGCTTCATCGCCGCAGCCGTGGAGCAGAGCCGGCTGGTCTGAAGACGCCCGATTTCAGACGGGCCGGCGGGGGCGTTGCCTGGCGGAGATCGACTTGATCACTACGCCGCCGGGCGCCTTCGGATCGAGAGGCGTCGAGGCCAGACGCAAAGCGGCGTCCATCAGCGACCGGATATCGGGATCATCCAGGGCTTCGGGCCCGGCGAGAACGATGTGTCGAACCCGGTTGCCCGTCCCCTTCAGGAGCCCTTTCGGGTCGGCGAGCCCCACGCCCCTGGCGAAGAACAGGCTGACCCAGCGCGGATAGACCGCGATCGAGAAGATGATGTCGGAAACTCGATCGGTGGGCCCGAAGCCGACGGCCAGGGCGTTGTAGTTGTCATAGACCGGTATGACCGCGCCCGGCAGGCGCCGGCGCATCGTGCCGATGATCGCGCCGGCGCGGGCGGCGATGTCCGGCGTGAATCTGGCCAGGAAGGCCGCCAGTTGATCTTCGGCGTCCTTCGCGCTCATCTTCGCCTCCCTTCGCGTTCGTGGGCCGCGCCAGAGTGCCGCAAGGAGTCCCGCCCGTCATCATGGCCGACGCCGACGACATCCGCCGCCTGGCTCTGGCGCTGCCCGAAACCGTCGAACGGGATCACCACGGCCTGCCCTCGTTCCGGGTGGGAGGGAAGATCTTCTGCACCCTCCGCCGCGATCCGCCGCTGATGATGGTCAGGCTGGACGGGGAAGATCAGCGCAATCTTTGCGAGGCCTACCCGGCGCTCATCGAGCCGGTGCCCGGCTATTGGGGCCGCAAGGGCTCGACCTTCGTCGCCTACGATCGCCGGGATGAGGCGCTCCTCGGATCGCTGCTGCGGCTCGCATGGTCGGGCGTGGCGCCCAGGCGCCTTCGCCCTCCGGGTTGAAGGGACCAGGGTTTTGCTGCATAGACCGCCCCTCCCAATTTGAAGCCCGAAGACACCCGACATGGCCGTCCCCAAGAGAAAAGTCTCGCCGTCCCGGCGCAACATGCGCCGCTCGCACCACGCCCTGCCCGCCAACAGCTACATCGAGGACAAGGACAGCGGCGAGCTGCGCCGTCCCCACCACGTCGACCTCAAGACCGGCATGTACAAGGGCCGCCAGATCCTCGCCCAGAAGGAAGATTGAGGGCTCGATATATTCCTCCCTCCCCTATGGGGAGGGACAGGCCGTGCAGCGGCCAGGGTGGGGAAGTAGGGTGAACCCCGCCAAGCCGGAGATGATCCACACATCCCCACCCGGATCGCTACGCGATCGTCCCTCCCCATAAGGGGAGAGAGGCAGCGGCCTTTGCCTCCCCCCTCAGGACCCCCATGACCCAGATCGTCGATATCATCGCCCGCGAAATCCTGGACAGCCGGGGCAATCCCACCGTGGAGGTGGACGTCAGCCTGGAGGATGGGGCGTTCGGGCGGGCGGCCGTGCCTTCGGGCGCCTCCACCGGGGCCCATGAGGCGGTGGAGCGGCGCGACGGCGATGCGAGCCGCTATGGAGGCAAGGGCGTGCTGGATGCGGTCGCGTCGGTCAACGGCGACATCTTCGACGCCCTGTCGGGGTCCGAGGCGGAGGACCAGCGCCGGCTCGACACCCTGCTCATCGACCTGGACGGCACGGCCGACAAGGGCCGGCTGGGGGCCAACGCCATCCTGGGGGTGAGCCTGGCCACGGCCAGGGCGGCGGCGCAATCGGCGGGCCTGCCGCTCTATAAATACATCGGCGGCGTGGGCGCCCGTGTCCTGCCCGTGCCGATGATGAACATCATCAACGGCGGCGTCCACGCAGACAATCCCATCGACATCCAGGAGTTCATGGTCCTGCCGACCGGCGCGGCCTCGTTTTCCGAATCCCTGCGGATGGGCGCGGAGATCTTCCACGCCCTGAAGAGGGCGCTCAAGGACGCCGGCCACAACACCAACGTCGGCGACGAGGGCGGCTTCGCGCCCAACCTCGCCAGCGCCGAAGCGGCGCTGGCCTTCATTGTCGAGGCCGGCGAAGCGGCGGGCTATCGCGCCGGCGAGGATTTCCATCTGGGCCTCGACGTCGCCGCCACCGAACTGTTCGAGGACGGTCATTATAGACTTCAGGGCGAGGGCAAGGATTTCGACCAGGCCGGCATGGTCGACTATCTGGGCGCCCTGGCCGCCCGCTTTCCGATCGCCTCCATCGAGGACGGCTGCGCGGAGGACGATCTGGAGGGATGGGCCCATCTGACCCGCGTCATGGGCGACAAGATCCAGCTGGTCGGCGACGACCTTTTCGTCACCAACCCCGATCGCCTGGTCATGGGGATCGAGCGGGGGCTGGCCAACGCCATCCTGATAAAGGTCAACCAGATCGGGACCTTGTCCGAAACTCTCGACGCGGTCGACATGGCCCGGGGGGCCGCCTACGGCGCGGTGATGAGCCACCGCTCCGGCGAGACCGAGGACACGATCATCGCCGACCTGGCGGTGGCCACCAACTGCGGCCAGATCAAGACAGGGTCCCTGGCCCGGTCGGATCGCCTGGCCAAGTACAACCAACTGCTCCGGATCGAGGAACAGCTGGGCGACCAGGCCGCCTGGCTCGGCCCGCGCGCGGTCAAGCGGCTGGGGTAAGCGCGCGTTTGCGTTAACCCTCTGTCAAGCCGGATCGGCGGAAGCTGAATATCCGACAAACAAGCCTTTGAGTCCAAAGTGTTCTCGCGTCTCCAGACCTACCTTCCGACCGCCGCCCTGGCGTTCCTGATCTTCTACTTCGGCTTCCACGCCCTGACCGGCGATCGCGGCCTCCTCAAGTCGCGGCAGCGCGAGGCGATGCGGGCGGAAAAGCTCCAGGAGCTGCGCGGCCTGCGCCTGGAGCGGCGCGACCTCGAGGCGCGCGCCCGCTTCCTGCGCGACGAGAGCCTGTCGGCGGATCTGCTGGAGGAGCGGGCGCATGTCCTGCTAGGCTTTGCCGATCCCAGAGACTATGTGATCCGCCTGACCCCGGACCACGGCTGAACCCTTCGGCCGACAGGCTCCAGGGCTCGGGAGAAGCCCATGGCGCGTCGAACCGCCAAGAAAGCCGAGCCCAGGAAGGGCGGCGCCGACAAGGCTGTCTTGCTCGATTTCTATCGCGCCATGCTGCTCATCCGCCGCTTCGAGGAGCGGGCGGGGCAGCTCTACGGCATGGGGTTGATCGGGGGATTCTGCCATCTCTACATCGGCCAGGAAGCCATCGCCGTGGGCATGCAGGCGGTGAAGAAGCCGGGCGACCAGGTGATCACCGGCTATCGCGAACATGGACACATGCTGGCCGCCGGCATGGATCCCAGGTCGGTGATGGCCGAGCTCACCGGCCGCGCCGCCGGCGCCTCGCGCGGCAAGGGGGGCTCGATGCACATGTTCTCCACCGAGGCGGAGTTTTTCGGCGGCCATGGCATCGTCGGCGCTCAGGTGAGCCTGGGGACAGGCCTGGCGCTCGCCAACCGCTACCAGGACAACGGCGCAGTGGCCTTCGTCTACTTCGGGGACGGGGCGGCCAACCAGGGGCAGGTCTATGAAAGCTTCAACATGGCCGCCCTGTGGCGCCTGCCGGTGGTCTATGTGATCGAGAACAACCAATACGCCATGGGGACCAGCATCGATCGCTCATCGTCCCAGACTTTTCTCTACAGGCGCGGCGCGAGCTTCGATATCGCCGGGGCCGAGGTCGACGGCATGGATATATTGGCGGTCCGCGAGGCGGGGCTCAAGGCGGCCGAGCACGCCCGCTCAGGCAAGGGTCCCTTCATCCTGGAGATGGAGACCTACCGCTACCGGGGTCATTCCATGAGCGACCCGGGCAAATACCGCACCCGCGAGGAGATCGACGCGGTGCGCAAGACCCGCGACCCCATCGCGCTTCTCCAGGAGATTTTGGAAGCGCGGGGCCTGACCGACGAAGCCGCGCTCAAGGCGGTGGACGCGCAGGTCAAGGCGATCGTCGCCGACGCCGCCGAATACGCCCGCACCACGCCCGAGCCCGCGGCGTCGGAACTCTACACCGACGTCTATCTGGAGAGCGCGGCGTGACCGACGTTCTGATGCCGGCGCTGTCGCCGACGATGGAGGAGGGGACCTTGGCCAAGTGGCTGGTCAAGGCGGGTGACACGGTGAAGAGCGGCGACGTGATCGCCGAGATCGAGACCGACAAGGCGACCATGGAGGTCGAGGCGGTGGACGAGGGGGTGGTGGAGGCCATCCTGGTTCCGGATGGGACCGAAGGGGTGAAGATCAACACGCCGATCGCGCGGCTGAGCGGCGGATCGGCCGCCGCGCCCCCTTCCCCGGCAGCCGCCCCGCAAGCAGCGGATCAGAAAGACAAGGATCCTCCCCCGCCTCTTCGCGGGGGAGGAGGACCGCGAAGCGGTGGAGGGGGCGGGGGCAAGAGCGAGGCGCTGCCGAAAGAGATCGACGCCGATTCCCCCCGCATTCTCGCCTCTCCCCTGGCAAAACGCCTTGCCGCCCAGATGGGCGTCGATCTGACCACGGTGAAGGGTTCTGGACCTCACGGCCGGATCATCCGCCGGGACGTGGAAGGATTGAAAGGCGCGCCGGCGCCTGCGCCCGCCGGCCCGGCGACCGCCCCCGAAGCGCCGCGCCAAGCCAGGTCCCTCGAGCAGATGGGTATCGCGCCGGGCTCCTATGACCTCATCCCGCTCGACGGCATGAAAAAGACGGTCGCCCGGCGGATGACCGACAGCTTCCGCGACGTGCCGCATTTCCCCCTTTCGATCGATCTGGAGATCGAAGCCCTGCTCGCCGCGCGGGCGAAAATCAACGCCTTGCTGGAAAAGGACGGCGCCAAGGTCAGCGTCAACGACCTGGTGATCAAGGCCGCCGCCACGGCTCTCAGGCGCGTGCCGGCCGCCAACGCCAGCTATACACCCGAAGGGATCGCCCTGCACCACCATGCCGATGTCGCCGTGGCCGTGGCCCTCGACGGCGGCCTGATCACCCCCATCGTCCGCGCCGCCGAGACCAAGGGCCTGGCGGCGATCGCCGCGGAGATGAAGGACCTCGCCGGGCGAGCGCGCGCCAAAAAGCTTAAACCGGAGGAGTTCCAGGGCGGCACCTTCTCGATCTCCAACCTCGGCATGTTCGGGATCAGATCCTTCGCCTCGATCATCAACGAGCCCCAGGGGGCCATCCTGTCGGTGGGCGTGGGCGAGCGGCGCCCCGTGGTCAGGGGCGACCAGATCGCCGTCGCCACGGTGATGACCGTCACCCTCACCTGCGATCACCGGGTCGTCGACGGCGCCATCGGCGCCCGCTGGCTGGAGGCGTTCAAGGCGATGATCGAAGACCCGATCACCATGATCGTGTGACGCCGTGATCGAACGCGTTTCCGCCCCCCCCGTTTTCCCCGCGAAGGCGGGGACCTAGGCTTTCTTGTTGTTGAGCGGAAATCATTGAAAAATCCTGGATCCCGCTTTCGCGGGGAGGACGGAAAAAGGGGGAGCGGGGTTTGCGATGAACGCCTATGACTTCACGGTCGAGACCCTGGACGGCCGGCCAGCCCCGCTGGCGGACTACGGCGGCCGGGTGCTGCTGATCGTCAACACCGCCAGCAAATGCGGCTTCACGCCGCAGTATGCGGGGCTCGAGGCCCTGCGCCGAAAGTACGAGGCGCGCGGCCTGACCATTCTCGGCTTCCCCTGCAACCAGTTCGGCGCCCAGGAGCCCGGCGACGCGGACG
>JACDGF010000101.1 GCA_013815405.1 Caulobacteraceae bacterium
GCGAAGGGGTCGCGGGGGGCGACGACGTCCGCGTCGACCGTCCAGTATTCCCGCGTGCGGAAGGCTTCGATCTCGATCTCGCGGTCGACGATCAGGCGCAGGGCCACCGACTGCACGCGGCCCGCGGAGCGCGCGCCCGGCAGCTTGCGCCACAGCACGGGCGAGAGGGTGAAGCCGACCAGATAGTCCAGGGCCCGCCGGGCGAGGTAGGCGTCGACCAGCTCCATGTCGATGTCGCGGGGACGTTTCATGGCCTCGGTGACGGCCGCCTTGGTGATGGCGTTGAACACCACGCGCTGGACGGCGGCGCCTTTGAGCGCCTTGCGGCGCTTGAGGTCTTCCAAGACATGCCAACTGATCGCCTCGCCTTCCCGGTCCGGGTCGGTGGCCAGGATCAGGCGGTCGGCCCCTTTGAGCGCCTGGGCGATATCGGCGAGCCGCTTGGCGGACTTGCCGTCGACCTCCCAGCTCATGGCGAAGTCGTCGTCGGGTTTCACCGACCCGTCCTTGGATGGCAGGTCCCGCACATGGCCGTATGAGGCCAGCACGGTGTGGCCCGGCCCCAGATAGCGGTTGATGGTCCGCGCCTTGGCCGGACTTTCGACGACGACGACGTTCATGCGGAATTCTTAAGCCAAGCCCAAGCGGATGAGCGCCGACGCGGCGATGGCGCGCGGGGAAGGTGGGGGCGCGCCCCCGCCTCTGTCAACGCGGGGCGTGAAAGGAGCGGCGAAGGGCGGCCCGGAGCTTGGCCATCACCCGGGAGGCCAGCCGTGGCCACAAGCCGCTCACTCGAGTGTTCACGTCGCCACCTGTCAATCACACGCCGGTCACCATCAAGTTGGTAGATATATTTGACGGTTTGGTAATGTGAAAAACAGGAAGAACCGCCCGATATGTCTCTATAAAATGACAGCGTGACGGCGAGTCTCACCTGAAGACTTAATCCGCGTTGACCGATTCGCCGCGAGGCCGATAACTATCAAGCGGCCGGGGGGCTTTTTACCCGGAATCTTTCATGTTCGCCGTCCGAGCGACGTCGCACGCGACGCCTCGAGGACTGTCTGGAGGACACCCCATTGACCCATTCGACCATGCGCGGGCGCCTGATGGCTTCGTCGATGATTCCCGGCTTCGCGATCGCCGCCCTGTCGGCGGGCGGCGCCCACGCCCAGGCCGCCGCGGCCCCGGCGGCCGACAACGCCACCAGCGTCACCGAGTTCGTGGTCACCGGCTCGCGCATTCCGCAGCCGAACCTGACCAGCACCAGCCCGATCACCGTGGTGGGCGCCGAAGAGGCCAAGCTGGAGGGCTCGGTCCGGGTCGAGGATCTGCTCAACAACCTGCCTCAGGTCTTCGCCGGCCAGGGGGGCGGGGTTTCCAACGGCTCGACCGGCACCGCCGACGTCGATCTGCGTGACCTGGGGCCGACGCGGACCCTGGTGCTGATCGACGGCCGCCGGGTGATGCCGGGCGACCCCTTCAATCCGGTGACCGACCTCAACTTCATCCCCGAACAATTGATCGACCGGGTGGAAGTCCTCACGGGGGGCGCTTCGGCGGTCTATGGGTCCGACGCCGTCGCCGGGGTGGTCAACTTCATCACCCTGAAGAACTTCGAGGGTATCAGACTGGACGCCCAGATCAGCGGTTTCCAGCACGACAACGGCAACCGCTTCATCCAGCGCCTCAACACCGACCAGGGCTATACAGCCCCCACGGGGTCGACCTGGGACGGCCGCCAGACCAACCTGTCGGCGATCCTCGGGGTGAGCAGCCCCGACGGCAAGGGCAATATCGAAGCCTATTTCACCTACCGCAACATCCAGGCGATCGACCAGGGGCAGCGCGACTACAGCAACTGCGCCCTGCAAGAGCAGGGGAACAGCTTCGTCTGCAAAGGCTCGCCGGTCACCGCGTTGGGGCACCTGTTCAGCAACGACCTGGCCGCCCAGAGCAAGTGCTATAATTTCTTCGTCGACGCCGCTGGGCCGGGCAATACGCTGAGACAGGCTTCGCCTCAGGATGGGGCCGGGTGCACGGGCACGGCCCTGCCGACCGACGTGTTCAATTTCAACCCGTTCAACTATTTCCAGCGGCCCGACGAACAGTATTCGGCCGGCGCCTATGCCCACTACGAAGTGAATCCCCACTTCGACGCCTATATGCAATTGATGTTCATGGACGATCACACCGTCGGCGCCCTGGCCCCCAGCGGCATCTTCGGCCAGACCTTCGCCATCGGCTGCGCCAGCCCCCTGCTCTCCGCCCAGGAGGTGACGACACTCTGCACCGACGCCGGCCTCGGCCCCAATGACAACGCCTCCGTGGCCATCTTGCGCCGCAACGTGGAGGGCGGGCCCCGACTGAGCGACCTGCGCCATACCGACTACCGCGTGGTCCTGGGGCTCAAGGGCGAGATCAATTCCGACTGGAGCTACGACGCCTACGCCCAGATCGGCCGGGCGGTGTTCCAGAACGAGGTGGAGAACGATCTGTCATTGCTCCGTATCGGAAACGCGCTGAACGCCAAGCTGGATGACGCCGGCAATCTCGTCTGCGCCGGCGATGATCCGTTGTGCGTTCCCTACCTGGGCGCCTTTTCCGCCGCGGTCCCATCGGCGGCGTCGCTGAACTATATTTCCGCCAAGGGCTTCGAGAACGGTTCGACCACCGAAATGGTCGCCAGCGCGTCGGTCACCGGCAAGATTTCGCAAATCAAAAGCCCGTGGGCGGAGGATCCGGTCGGCGTGGCCTTCGGCGGCGAATATCGCCAGGAACAGCTGGATCTGCGGGTCGACAACGAGTTCGATTCCGGAGATCTGGCCGGTTTCGGCGTCACCCACGGGGTGAACGGATCGTTCAACGTCTACGAAGGCTACGGCGAAGTGCGGGCGCCGCTGATCCAGAACGCGCCGTTCGTCAAATCGTTGAGTTTCGAAGGCGGCTACCGCTATTCCCACTACAGCCGGGCGGGTGAAACCAACACCTACAAGGTCGCCGGGGACTGGCAGCCCACCGAGGATTTCCGTTTGCGGGCCAGCTACAACCGCGCGGTGAGGGCCCCCAACATCCTCGAACTCTTCACCCCCCAATCGGTTCTGCTGGGGGTGACCAACGACCCCTGCGCCGGCCCGGCCACCCAGCCCGGGTTTCCCACCGAGGCGCAATGCGCCAATTCGGGGGTGACGGCGGCGGAATACGGGCACATCGCCAAGAACCCGGCCAACCAATACAACGCCCTGTTCGGCGGCAACCTCGACCTCAAGCCCGAGACCGCCAAGACCCTCACCCTGGGCGGCGTGTTGACCCCGCGCATGATCCCGGGGTTCAGCCTTTCGGTGGACTACTTCCACATCACCGTGGACCAGTTCATCCAACCGCTGGACCCGACCATCGTCCTCACTCAATGCATCGCCTCGGGCGACCCCACCCTCTGCGCCCTCATTCATCGGACGCCGGGCAACGGTTCTCTCTTCCTCGGCACTGAGGGTTTCGTCACCGCCACCAGCGTCAATGTCGGCTTCCTCAAGACCAGCGGCATCGATTTCTCGGCCAACTATCGGCTGCCGCTGTCGAACCTCGGATGGGAGAACGGCGGCAGCGTGTCATTCGCCTACAATGGCACCTATCTGGATGAACTGATCACCAACCCCGGCGTCCCGGCCACCGACTCCAACGGCAAGGTATTCACCCAGTACGATTGCGCCGGACTCTACGGCCTCGTCACCTGCGCCAATCCCGCCCCGCGCTACCGCCACCACTTCCGGGTCAGCTGGCGAACGCCGGTGGAGGGCCTGCAGGTCTCGGGCGCCTGGCGGTATTTCGGCGCGGTGGATTCCCAGACGACGTCGAACAATCCGTTCCTGAACGACCCGGTGCACACCTATCCGATCGACAGCCATCTCAACGCCCAGAACTATTTCGACCTGTCGGGGCAATGGCGCCTGAAGGACAAGGTGACGTTCCGCGCCGGCGTCAACAACATCTTCGACAAGGAACCGCCACTGGTCGGGTCCAATACCGGAGGGGCCACCAACAGCGCCTTCAACGGCAACACCTATCCTGTCGTCTACGACTCCCTGGGCCGATATCTGTTCGTCGGCGCCACGGTCGATTTCTGACACGCGGCGGTGTGAGCTTCGGCTTCCGGCGGCGGGTCGCGAGACCTGCCGCCCTTCGCCGCGCGCGCCGCGCCGTTCCCGCAAGCCTGCTCGCGCCGGCTTGCGAGCCCGATCCGTCGAGCGCATCGATAGGGCTCGAGACAACGCAGGTCGGACACCCAGACATGCCCGATGCGCCCACGCGCAGCCCATCGGCCGACCCGCGGGTCGTCGGGGCGATCAGCATGCCCAGGGCGGCGCCGACGTCCCGCTCTACAAGCGCCTGTTCATGCGCATCCGCGACCTGATCGCCCAGGGCCGCCTGGCGCCGGGCGCGCGCCTGCCGGCGTCCAGGGCGCTGGCGGAGTTCCTCGGGGTGTCGCGCAACTCCGTGTCACTCGCGTTCGAAAGCCTGGCCGCCGACGGATGGGTCGAGACCCGCCGCGGCGCGGGGGTGTTCGTCGCGCCGGATCCGCCGGTCAAGGTCTCCGCGCACCCGCCGCGACGGGCGCGGGACGCCGGCCCGGAATTGCGGCCTTTTTCTCTGCAGGTCCCCGCTCTGGACCTGTTCCCCACCGTGACCTGGAACCGCCTGCACCGAAGCGGTGGCGCACCATGCCGCCCGAGGCGCTCGCCGAGGGGCACGGGGCGGGATGGCCTGGACTGCGCGACGCGATCGCCAGCCATCTGGCGACGACCCGCGGCGTGCGGTGCGACGGCTCGCAGGTCTTCGTCACGACCAGCGTCAGGGCCGGCATCGGTCTTGTGGCCCGCGCGCTGAAGCCGGCGCCCGCGAGCGCCTGGGTGGAGGACCCGGGCTATTTCGGGTTCAAGGACGCGCTGAGGTCCGTCGGGATCGAGCCGCGCCTGGTCCCGGTCGACGCCGACGGTCTCGATGTAGACGCGGCCGTGCGCCGGCATCCCGACGCGCGGCTGGCCATCGTCACCCCGACCGCCCACTTCCCCACGGGCGTGGAGATGAGCGCCCAAAGGCGGTCGAACCTCATCGCCTGGGCGCGCGCCGCCGGCGGCTGGATCCTGGAGGACAATTACGACAGCGAAAACCGTTTCGAGGGATTGCCGGCCCCCCCTATCGCGTCCGTCGCCCCCGACGTGACGATCTATATGAACTCCTTCAACCGGACCCTGTTTCCGGCGCTGCGGATCGCCTACATGGTGCTGCCCGAATCCCTGGTCGGCGCGGTGGCGCGGGAAAGGTCGGGGCTCGACGGTCACACCAATGTCCCAAATCAGATCGTCATGGCCGACTTCATAAATGGCGGAGGGCTGGACGAGCACCTGCGGCGGTGCCGCGCGGCCTACAGGCAAAGGCGCGACGCCCTTCTGGGCGCCCTGGAGACCGATCTTCGCGCCTTTCTGAGCCCCCATCGAACGCCGGGCGGTTTGCAGGTCGTCGCCGACCTCGCGCGGCTCGACGAGCGGGACGCGGTGGAGGCCGCGCGGGGCGCCGGGATCCTGCTGACCGGCATGGCCCAATATCTCGACTCCGCCACTCGCCCGCCGCAGGTGGTCATGGGATTCGCCGGTTTCCGGCCGGCCGACATCGCCAAGGGGGGGTCAGGAGGCTCAGGGCCGCGTTCGAAGCCCGCGTTGGGGGCCCATGACCTCTGAATGCCGCGCCTTGCGAATATTGGCGCCGTGCGGCCCGCGAAATTGGACCTGGACGGGTCAAGGACCTTTGCTCAGCTTCTCGGTCCCGAGGCCGAGATAGAGAATCATACGAAGCGAAAAGCCCGTGCCGAGATCCAGCTCACCCTTAGTGACATTGCTCGTGGCGATGCGCCTTCTCTGGGGGTGTGGCGCAATGGCGCAAACGGCCGGCGCGCCCCCAGCGCCCCCGCCCCCGGGGTGCGAATCGCCCGGAAGCCGTCGGTTCGATTTCTGGATCGGTGAGTGGGACGTCTTCGCCAAGGCCGACCTGACCAAGAAGATCGCCGAGAGCGTGATCGAAAACCGCTATCATGGCTGCGCCATCCGGGAGAATTGGCAGCCCAAGACCGACGGTGGTGGGAGCCTCAGCGCCTACGCCCCGGCCGACCGGCAATGGCGTCAGACGTGGGTCGATTCCTGCGGCGCCTGGGTCGACTTCCGCGGCGGGTGGGACGGCAAGGCCATGGTGCTGGAGGGCGTCTGGCCCCAGCCGGGCCACCCAAGCCAGATCACCCGAATGACCTATACCGCCTGGCCCGACGGCTCGGTCGAGCAACGGGGCGACACGAGCGACGACGCCCGAAAGACCTGGCGCGCCGGCTTCGACTTCGTCTATCGGCGCAAGGCGGTATCGCCCGCCGGCGGGGGCTGAAGAATCATCCAAGAGCCGACGTCCCGCAAGTCGCCGCTAGGCCACGCTCTTCTGATATTCACCCGGGGTCACGCCAAACCAGCGACGGAAGACGCGGGTCAAGTGGCTCTGATCGCAAAATCCGGAGTCGGCGGCGATGCCGGCGAGGGGTTGGCCGCTTCGAATCGCCGATTTGGCGAGGTTCAGCCGCCGCGTCGTGCGATACACATAGGGAGTGCAGCCGACCGACCGGCGGAAACCCCGCATGAGCGCCAGCGGAGACAAGCCGGTTTCCGAGGCGAGCTGGGCAAGGTCGAGGTCGGCGACCGGCTCGTCATCGAGCCGCCGCCGGGCGTAGCGAATCTGCCCCTCCAGGCGGGTAGAGGATGGCGCCTCCGCCTTGGCTCGAAAGCCCATAAGGCGCTGCCCCAAGGCGACGAAGGTCGATTGAATCGCCAGAGCCTCGGCCCCCACTCTCACCAACCCCGCCAGACTCCGCAGCAAGCTGGCGGCGACAGGATCGGTCAAGGTGGGGCGCCTGGGAACGAGATCCGGCGTCCCGAGCCAAGCCTGAAGCTGATCGGACCTGAGATACAGATTCACCTGCCGCCAGGCGCCGTCGAGCGCACGGCCGGTATGTTCTTCATGCGCGCCCAGCACGATCAGAGAGCCACGCGGCGCCACGAACCACGCCCGGCCGTGCTGAAAGACGCACGCCCCCTCGGTGACCAGCCCGATCTCGTGCTCGAGATGGGCGTGGACGGGGAACCGGTGGGTGGTGAACCTGGCCGAGACGACCTCGGCGTCGCCTAGCGGCCCGGCGCGATCGGTTCGCAGCCACGAGCGGGACGCTGATACTTCCTCCATCCTTCCGGCCCTTCCCGCCGCGGGCTTCCCTGCCTAAGAATCCGGCGCGCATCATAGCCCGACCTCCTTGAGTTTCCGAGTTTTTTCGCCGCCGGCGCCTCGACAATCGAGGGTCGAACACAGGTGAACGATCGTCCAAGACCGGGCGGGCCGGGAGGTGTCTGATGC
>JACDGF010000102.1 GCA_013815405.1 Caulobacteraceae bacterium
CGTGGGCGCCGCGCGAGAGGCCTGGCGCGAACCCGTTCGACCGCTCCTCGCGACCCACGGCGGCGTCCACTTCGCCTGAACGGCGCGCGAGGGGCCTTGCAAATCGCGCCGATCGGGGGGAATGAAAGGGGACGAAATTCCAAACGGGGCGCGATATGACGAGCATTGCGTGGGCGACGGCGGTCGACGGCGCGTTCGACGACACCGCCGGCTGGTCGGGCGGGGTCGCCCCAGGGGCCGGCGACCGGGCCATCCTGGGCTTCGTGGGGACGACCCACTACACCGTCACCGCCGCCATGGACACGACGATCGGCTCGTTGCGCATGGCCGCGACCGCCACCCTGGCGATCACCGGCGGGGTGTTCACTATCAACGGCTCGGTCAGCAACAGCGGCCTGATCACCGTCGGCGCGAGCGGCGCGGAGCTGCGCTTCTCGGGCGCGACGATGCTGACCGGCGGCGGCCAGATCGCCCTGGCCGATTCCAAGACCAGCTATATCAACACCCTCAACCAGGCCGCGGCCGAGCTCACCAATGTCGACGAGACCATCTCAGGCGCCGGCCAGCTGGCCGGGCGCGGCTTCTTCCTGACCAACCAGGCCGGTGGCTTGGTGGACGCCACCGGCGATCACGCCCTGATCGTCAAGGGAACCGCCGATTCGACCAATGCGGGCCTGATGGAGGGCACCGGCAAGGCCGGCCTCACCTTGAAGAAGACGACCATGGACAACGGCGCGTCCGGCGTCCTGTCGGCCGGCGACGGGTCCAAGGTGCGTCTGCGCGGCGCGGTCATCGCCGGGGGAACCCTGGAGTCGACCGGAACCGGCAAGTTCGTCGTCCGAGGCGTCGTCAACGGCGCCGGGGAAAACGTGCTGGATGGCGGCGTCTCGACGGTGACCAACCAGGCGATCGTCAGTGTCATCAAGGGCGCGGCCCTTACCCTCAGGGGCGCGATCGACAACGGCGGCCAGATCCGCTTGGCCCGGCCGGGCGGCGCCTCGGACCTCTTCATCGGCGATGGCGGCGCGACCCTTTCGGGCGCCGGCCAGATCACCCTCTCCCACGCCGACCGTATCCTGGGGGCGAGCGCCGGCGCGACCCTCACCAACGCGGGAAACACGATCGCGGGCGCCGGCCAGCTCGGCGCGGGCCAGATGACCCTCGTGAACCAGGCCGGCGGGGTGATCGACGCCAACGCCGCCCTGGCCCTGGTGATCGACACCGGCGCCGCGGTGATCACCAACGCCGGGACGATCGAGGCCAGCGGCGTCGGCGATGGACGGGTGATGAGCGCGGTGGACAACACCGGGACCCTGATGGTCGCCGGCGGGCGCCTCGCCTTCGTGGGCGCGGTCACCGGGGCCGGCTCGGCGGTGATCGGCGAGGGGACCCTGGAGTTCGATTCCAGCTTCACCGAGGATGTGGCCTTCACCGGCGCCTCGGGCGTCCTGCAGCTTGGCCAGTCGCAAGGCTACGCCGGCAAGATCTCCGGATTCTCGGGGGGCATGTCGCTGGACCTGCGCGACATCGGCTTCACCGACGCGGGCGAGGCGACCTTCGCCGGCGACGCGACTTCGGGCGTGCTCACCGTCACCGACGGGACCCACACCGCCCACATCACCCTGACCGGCGACTATACGGGCGCGAGCTTCGTCGCCAGCAGCGACGGCCACGGCGGGGTGAGCATCGCCGACACAAGCGCGGCGGTGGTGGCGGCGCCCCTCCACGCCCTGGTCGCTGCCATGGCCGCCATGCCGGCGGCCTCCGCGGCGACCGCGCCGGTGGCCAACGACGCCCATGCCCCTTCCTGGCGGCCGATGCTCGCCGTGGCGGGGCACGCCCACTTCGCCTAACCCGAAGCGCGGGCGTTTACGCCTTCCGGACGGGCGCGGACCGCCGATGTGATGATTCATTTCGGAAACCAAAACACGGCGCCGCCCGTTGAACGCCGGCGCCCGCCGGAACGCGCCCACGGAGTCAGTCATGTCGAAAATCCATTGGTCTAACGCGGTCGACGGCGATTTCGGCGACGCCGGAAACTGGTCCGCCGGCACGGTCCCCGGACGAAATGACGGGGCTATCCTCAGCGCCGACGGGGGCGCCCGCTACACGGTCACCGCCTCGGCGAACGAGATCATCGGACGTTTGAGCATCGCCAGGGGCGACGCCCTGTCGATCGCCGGCGGATCGTTCACCATCCGTCGGGGCGTCGACCTCGCCAAGAGAAGCACGATCGCCGTCAGCGGCGGGAGCACGCTGAGACTGAGAGGCTCGAATTCCGGTTACTCGGCTTACTTCAACGAATCGGTCATTTCCGTCGGCGATGGGTCGAAGGCGATCCTGAAGTCGGCGGATGTCGTCCAATGCCTCCTCAGGTCGGCGGGTTCGGGGAAATTCATCGTCAAGGGCCAATGCTACGTATACACCCAGATCAAGGGTACAACGGCAATCAGGGTCGGGGCCGGCTTGTCGGGGTTTTTCGATCTGCAGGGCGTAACCCGTCTGGCCAAGGCCGGCGGGGCCGAACTCATCGTCGGCGTAAGTTCCAACGCTGGCTCGGTGACCCTCCACGAGGGTGACGGCATCGTCGGCTACGCCGGCCAGCCGAACCCCTTCCTGCGCAACGAAAGGACCGGCGTGATCGCCGGCGCCGGCCAAATCGGCGCAGGTGATATTCCGGGCGGGAAATTGTTCCTGCTGAACGACGGCGTCATCGACGCCCGCGGCCGGGGCCTTCTCACCATCGACACCGGTGGCCGCGCTATGGTCAACAATGGAATCATCGAAGCCACCGACCGGGGCCGCGGCAAGATAGAGAGCAGGGTCCGCAACTTCGGGGTGCTGAAGGCCGCCGGCGGCGACCTTCTGGTCAATCGCCCCGTGTTCGGGACGGGATCAGCGGTGATCGACGGCGGGACCCTCGCCTTTGGCTCGACCTTCAGCCAGGACGTCGCCTTCACCGGTTCCGCAGGCGTCCTGAAACTCGCCCGGTCGCAGGACTACGCCGGGACCGTCTCGGGCTTCTCCAAGACCGGCGGCACGTCGCTCGATCTTCTGGATATCGGCTTCACCGGCGCCGGCGAGGCGAGCTTCAGCGGCAACCACAACTCCGGCGTGCTCACCGTCACCGACGGGACCCACACCGCTCACATCGCCCTGACCGGCGACTACATCGGCGTGACCTTCGTCGCCAGCAGCGACGGTCACGGCGGGGTGAACATCGTCGACACCTCCGCGCCGGCCCTGGCGCCGGCCCACGCCCTCATCGCCGCCATGGCCGCCATGCCGGCCGCCGGCGGGGCGACGGCGACGGCCGCCAACGACGCCCACGCCCAGCCCTGGCGACCGATGCTCGCCGCCGCCGGGCATGCCCACTTCGCCTGACTTGAACGCGGGCTTCCAGCCCGCTCTTTTCAGCACGCCTTTCATCGAGCCCGACGGTGGTACGTGCGGGCTGGAAGCCCGCGCTCCGGGGGCCTAGGGTGCCTCGACTCTGAATAGGAGAAGGCCATGGCGAAGATTCGCTGGCTGGGTAAATCGGGGGACAGTTTCCAAGACGGTGTGAACTGGTCCGGCGGCATTGTTCCGGGGCGGCGCGACGCCGCCGTCCTCGCCCTTGACGGTCGCAATTTATACGGAGTCTATTCCTTTGCGGACGAACGGATCCGCAACCTTCGCACGGCGTGGAATGCCACCTTGCATGTCTTCGACGGCTTCTTCTTCGCTGGCGGCAAGCGTCGGACCATCCACAACGAGGGGACGATCATCCTGGAAGTCGTGCGCGGTGGGGCGGGCGGCCTCACCTTGAAGGGCGGCTTGGTGAACGCCGCCGGGGCGGTGATCGACGCCAGCGGCGGCGGCGTCCTCAACATCGCCGCCGGCCCCGGCGGCATCGTCAACGCCGGGACGTTGGAAGCGACCAACGTCGGCAAGGTGAAGGTGCGCGGAGTGGTCGACAACTCCGGCCTGGTGACCACCTCCGATCATGGATCCTTGAGGTTCTACGACGCGGTCGGTGGGATCGGATCGTTCGTCATCGACGGCGGTACGCTCGCCTTCGATTCGAGCTTCAATCAGAATGTCACCTTCACCGCCGCCCTGTCGGTCCTGGAGCTCCACCAGTCACGGAGCTACACCGCCGCCATTTCCGGCTTCCGCACCGACGGAAGCACGACGCTCGACCTGCGCGACATCGACTTTGTGGGCGCCGGCGAGCTGAGCTGGGACGACTTCTCACGCACGCTCACCGTCAGCGATGGCGCGCACACCGCCCACATCTATCTGTCTAATTATTTCAATCCCGATGCCTTCATCGCCACGAGCGACGGCCACGGAGGGACGAACATCGTCAATCACGTCGCGGGGACCGCCCAACACCAGCTTGTCGCCGCCATGGCGGGGATGGGGGGCGGCGGCCTCGAGGCGAACGCCATGGCCGGGGCGCACGACGAGTCCTGGCGCCCCGCGCTCAGCGTGGCGCGGCACGCCTTCGCCTAGGCTCACATCACCTTCGAGAGCAACTCCGCCACCGCGCCGTAGCCGGCGTGGGGGGGCAGGACCAGCATCCGGCCTTCCGGGCCGTCCACCAGCCGCGGCTCGACGGTGACTAGGGTGCGCGCCCTGGCCCGCTCGACGGCGTCGCGCGTGCCAGAGGCCTCCGCCAGCAGCTTCAGATTCATCCGGGTGGGGAAGATCACCTTTCGCTCGCCCGCCTCGGCGAGGGCCAGCGCGCGGGCCGGCTCGATCCATTCGGCGTCCACCGTCTCCCAGCCGTCGCACAGGGCCAGCTGATCGGGCGGGGCGGCGGCGACATAGAACCAGGTGTCGAAGCGCCTGGGCGCCACCGGCGGCGTGATCCAGCGGGCGAATACGCTGAGCGCGTCGAGGTCCAGGCGCACGTCCAGTTCGGCGATGAGATCCAGGAACGATCGCCGATCGGTGGCGATCTCGTCCCGGGCCGCGCCAGCCCTCTCGTCTCTGCCGAAGGCCGCGAGGTCGCCGTGCCGGGCGAGCAGGATGCCGGTCTCCTCATAGGCCTCGCGGATCGCGGCGATCCGCAAGGCCCGCTTGTGCGGCGCCGCCGCTTCCCAGCCCACGCACCGCGCCTCCCACGCGCCGTCGTGGTCGCCGGCGTGGGTCTTGCCTCCGGGAAAGACCAGGGCCCCGGCGGCGAAGTCGATCTGGTGGTGGCGCTTGACCATCAGCACCTCGAACGCCGGCGTATCGCGCAGCAACAGGATGGTCGCGGCCGGCAGGATGGGGGCGCTTGGGGCGGGGTCGGTCATGTCGCCAGCCTTGACGCGCGGCGCGGCGGCGGACAAGCCCGACATGAGGAGAAGGAGTCGCCGGGTGCTCGAGGGGCTGAAGATCGTGGAGCTGGCGACCTATGTCGCCGCGCCGAGCGCCGCCATGGTCCTGGCCGACTGGGGCGCGGAGGTGGTCAAGGTCGAGGGCAAGGGCGGCGATCCTGTTCGCCACGTCTTCGCCGGCCAACCGCACCTCACCGGCAATCCGGTGTTCGAGTTCGAGAACCGCGGCAAGCGCGGCGTGGTGCTGGACACCTCGACCGCCGCCGGCCGCGAGGCCCTGGTTCGCATCCTGGGAGACGCCGACGTCTTCCTCACCAATGTCCGGCCCAGCGCCCTCAAACGCGCGGGCCTCGACTACGACTCGCTCCACGCCCGCCTGCCGGGCCTGATCTATTGCAGCGTCTCGGGCCATGGCCTCGTGGGCGAGGGGGCCGAGGCGCCGGCCTTCGACATCGCCGCCTTCTGGACCCGGTCGGGCGTGGCGGCGGCGAGCTTCCCCAAGGGGGTGGAGCCCTTCCCCTGCCGGCCGGGCATGGGCGACGCGGTCTGCGCCCTGGCCACCGCCTCGGCGGTGCTGGCGGCGGTGGTGGAGAAGAGCCGCACCGGCGCCGGGCGGCTGGTGGAAAGCTCGCTGATGCGGTCGGCGGTGTTCGCGATCGGCTGGGACATGTCGATCCAGCTCAAATGGGGCAAGCTCTCCTCGGCGCGGGGCCGCAAGGACGCCTTCGACCCCCTCTCCAATTATTTTCCGACCGCCGACGGCCGCTGGCTGGTCACCGTTCCCCGGCAGGGCGCCGACGACTGGCGCGCCATAGCCACGGCCGCCGGGCGCGCGGACCTGCTGGATGACCCCCGCTTCGCCACCCCCCGCCTGCGGTCCACGAACGCCGAGGCGCTGGTCGAGGCCCTGGACGCCGGGTTCCGCGCCCTCACCCTCGCGGAGGCCGGCGGGCGCCTGACCCGGGGCGATGTGATCTGGGCCCCCCTGCAACGGCCCCGCGACCTCGTCGATGATCCCTGGGCCCGGGCGGCCGGCTGTTTCGTGGAGGTGGAGGACGCCGCCGGGACGCGCTACCTCGCCCCCGCCTCCCCCGCTCGCTTCCCCGGCGCCGATGACAGCCCCCGCCGCCCCGCCCCCACCCTCGGCCAGCACACCCGCGAGGTCCTTGCCGAAGCCGGCTATGGCGCGGCGGAGATCGAGGCGTTGATCGCGCGGGGAGCGGCGGTGTGAAGCGGGACGCCGGCGGCGCCACCTGATCGCGGTTAACTTGCCGGGCGGGCCGCGACCGCCCTTTACATCGCGGCGATCAAGGCTGACCTTGGGGAAAGCAGACCCTGAGCATGGGAGGTTCGCCATGGTTGTCCGACACGCCTCGCCCGCCTTTGCGTTCGGTCCCGGCGGCGGGGCGAAGGGGCGAGGACGCGCGATCGCCATCGGAGCGTCGATCGCGGTCCATGCGGTGATCGGCCTCTATCTCGTCAGCCAGGCCTTCCACGCCTTTCCCCTCGATACGGTGGAGACGCCCACGCCGCCGATCGACGCGCGCACCATCACCCTGGAAAAACCGCATCCCGTTTCGGCGGTGACGCCCGCCTCCCCCGCGCCCAGCCCCGTCCACCACCCCGCTGGGCCGGTGGTTGCCACGGTCGATCCCGTCCCGTTCGTGGCGTCGACCGACGACCCGCCCACGACCGTCACCACCTCGCCCCTGATCAGCGGGCAAGGCGTTGGGGGTGATCAGACCCTCGTTCCGCCGCCCCGCGGACCTCGGACGATCGCCGATCCCAACTGGCTGATGCGGCCAAACGCCGCGCAGGTCGCCCGCGCCTATCCCGAGGACGCCCTTCGCGGCAATGTCGGCGGCCTCGTCACCCTTTCCTGCGCGGTCACGGCCGCCGGCGCCGTGACCGCTTGCGAAGTGGTCGGCGAATCCCCGGGCGGCTTCGGTTTCGGCAAGGCCGCGCTCGGCCTCACCCGCTATTTCCGCATGACCCCGCGCACCGAGGACGGCCAGGCCGTCGATGGGGCCACCGTGCGCATCCCGATCCGGTTCGCGGTCACGACTGGATAGGATCTGGCCGGGGA
>JACDGF010000103.1 GCA_013815405.1 Caulobacteraceae bacterium
GCCCTCGCGTGCGCCGGCTCAGTCGCGGTCGCCGCTCGCGCGCCCGCCGCGATCACCGTCCACGGAGCCTGGACCCGCCCGGCCGCCGCCGGGATGAACGCGGCGGGCTATGGCGCGATCGCCAACTCGGGGCCGCGCGCCGACCGGCTGATCGGCGTCGCCAGCCCGGCTGCGTCCAGGGTCTTGATCCACCAGAGCCGCTCGGCGGGCGGCGTGATGTCGATGCGCACCCTCGGCAATCTGGCGATCCCCGCGGGCGCGACCATGACCTTCGCCCCGGGCGGGCTGCATCTGATGCTGGAGGGCCTGAAGCGCACCCTGAGCGTCGGGGGCCGCGTCCCGATCACCCTCATCTTCGCCAAGGCCGGCGCGGTCCACGCCGAGCTGGCCGTGCGAAGCGGCGACCTCCCGCCCACCATGCCCGGCATGCGGCCCTAGCGGGATGACCTCCGCGCCCGCCTGGAACTATGCCGACCTCTGGGAGCGCGTCGCCGAGGCGGTCCCCACGCGGCCGGCCCTGATCCAGGCGGAGCGGGTGGTCAGTTGGGCCGACTTCGATCGGCGCGCCGACGGGCTGGCGCGGTTCCTGCTGCGCGCCGGCCTGACGCGCCAGTCCAAGGTGGCGGCCTATCTCTACAACGCCCCCGAGTACCTCGAGACCTATTTCGCCGCCTTCAAGGCCGGCCTCGCCCCGGTCAACACCAACTACCGCTACGTCGAAGGCGAGCTCATCTACCTCTTCGACAATGCCGACGCCGAGGCGGTGGTCTTCCATGCCTCCTTCACCCCGATGGTCGAGCGCATCCGCTCCCGCCTGCCCAAGGTCAGGGCCTGGATCGCGGTCGCCGAGCCGGGTTGGCCGATCCCGGATTTCGCCACCGCCTATGAAGCCGCGGCGGACCGGTGCGTCGGCCGAACGATCGCTCCCTGGGGGCGGTCGGGCGACGACCTGCTGATCCTCTACACCGGCGGCACCACCGGCATGCCCAAAGGGGTGATGTGGCGCCAGGAGGACCTGTTCTTCGTCCTGGGCGCGGGAGGCAATGTCCTGCTGGGGGTTCCGCCGTTCGGGACGCCCGACGACGCCGGGCGGCGCGCCGCGTCCTCGGAACCCACCGTCGCCCTGGCCGCCGCGCCCCTCATGCACGGCACGGCCCAGCTCTCGTCCATGGCCGCCCTGACCGCCGGCGGGACGATCGCCTGCCTGCCCGGGGCCCGGTTCGACGCCGAGGAATTCTGGAGCGAGGCGGCCCGGTTGAAGGCCGCCTCCGCCGCCATCGTCGGGATGGCCTTCGCCGCCCCGATGCTGGAGGCGCTGGAGGCCCACCCGGGCCGCTGGGACCTCGCCAGCCTGCGCCGGCTGGGCTCCTCGGGCACGGTGTGGAGCATGGAGAACAAGCAGGGCCTGCTCAAACACCTACCCGGGTGCGCGATCTTCGACGGCCTCGGCTCCTCCGAAGCCATCGGCCTGGGGGCGTCGAATTCGGTCCCGGGCGCGACCGCCGAGACGGCCAAGTTCATGGCGGGTCCCGACGCCGCCGTCTTCACCGAGGACGGGCGCCGGGTGGCGCGGGGCAGCGGCGAGCGCGGGCAGGTGGCGGTCAGCGGCTTCCTGCCGGTGGGCTACTACAAGGACCCCGAAAAGACCGCGCGCACCTTCCGCCAGTATGAGGGCCGCCGCTGGTCCGTGCCCGGCGACTTCGCCACCGTGGAGGCCGACGGGACCCTCAAGCTCCTTGGGCGCGGATCCCAGGTGATCAATACCGGCGGCGAAAAGGTCTTCCCCGAAGAGGTCGAGGAGGCGATCAAGCGCTATCCCGGCGTGCGCGACGCCGCCGTGATCGGCGCGCCCGACCCCCGCTTCGGCGAGCGGGTCTGCGCGGTGGTCGAGATGGCCGATGAGGGGGCCCCGACCCTGGCGGCCCTCTCCGACCATGTCCGGCTCCACCTGGCCGCCTACAAGGCGCCCCGCGCCCTGGTGATCGCTCCCATCACCCGCGCCGCCAACGGCAAGCTCGACTACATGGCGGTGCGGGCCATGGCGCTGGAAAGACTTGGCCGCGCGATTTGAAAGCCCGCATGAACGAAAATTAAGCGGCGCCGGGGCCGGATTGCGCGCATATCGCCGGCCGTCGAGCATTTTTTCGCGGGATAGCGATCGAAACATGAAACATCTCTTCCTCGGCGCGGCCCTGGCCGCGTTCGCGACCTTTGGCGCCGCCATCGGCGCGGCTTCGGCGGCGGACCAATCCTCGAGCCTCGCGGCGCCGGCGCGCATGGGGCCCTGGGGCTTCGACCTGGCCGGTCGCGACCCGGCCGCCTCGCCCGGGGCGGACTTCTTCCAATACGCCAACGGGACGTGGATGAAGTCCCTGGTCATCCCGCCCGACCGGTCGCGCTACGGCACGTTCGACGCCCTCACCGTCCTGTCGGAGAACCGTGTCCACGGGCTCCTCGAGGCGGCGGCCGCCGACCCCTCGGCGAGCGGCGACGAGGCGATGATCGGCGCCTTCTACAAGGCCTTCCTGGACGAGGGGCGCATAGAGACCCTGGGCGCCAAGCCCCTGGCCGATGACCTGGCGGCGATCCGGGCGGCCAAGGACCGCTCGGCTCTGGCGAGCCTGATGGGCAAGGCCAACAAGGGCTTTTACGGCGCGATCTTCGGCGTGGGGATTTCGGCCGACGCCAAGGCCCCGACCCGATACGCGGTGTATCTCGGCCAGGCGGGCCTCGGCCTTCCCGACCGCGACTACTACCTCGAGGCGAGCTTCGCGCCGCAGAAGGCCAAGTACCTGGCCTATGTGGCCCAGACCCTGAAAGCCATCGATTGGCCCGACGCGGAGGGCCAGGCCAAGGCCATCGTCGATCTGGAAACCAGGATCGCCCAGGCGAGCTGGTCCAAGGTCGAACAGCGCGATCCGGTCAAGACCTACAACGCCATGACGCCGGCGGAGCTAGCGGCCGCGGCGCCGGGCTTCGACTGGGCGGCGTATCTGGCGGCGGCGGATCTGGGGTCCGTGAACCGGGTGGTGGTGGCCGAGAAGACCGCCTTTCCCAGGATCGCGGCCCTGTTCGCGGCGACCCCCATCGCGACCCTCCAGGCGTGGCAGGCGTTCGACGTGGCGGACAACGCCTCGCCGTTCCTGTCCAAGGGGTTCGCCGACGCCAACTTCGAGTTCCGCAACAAGACCCTTTCGGGCCAGCCGCAGCAGAAACCGCGCTGGAAGCGGGCGGCGGCGGTGATCGACGCCCAGGTGGGCGAGGCGGTCGGCAAGGTCTATGTCGCCAAGTATTTCCCGCCACAATCCAAGGCCCGGATGGAGGCGCTGATCGGGGACTTGCGAAGCGCCCTGGCCGCTCGGATCCAGCGGGTGTCGTGGATGAGCCCGGCGACCAAGGCGAAAGCCGAGGAGAAGCTGGCCAAGTTCACGGTCAAGGTCGGCTATCCGGTGAAATGGCGCGACTATGGGGCGCTCACCATCTCGCCGACCGATCTTACCGGCGACGTGGTTCGCGCCGGGGCCTTCGAATGGGCCAGGCAGGTGAACCGCCTGAACCAGCCGGTCGATCGCGACGAATGGGGGCTCACGCCTCAGACGGTGAACGCCTATTACAACCCCACCCAGAACGAGATCGTCTTTCCGGCCGCCATCCTCCAGCCGCCCTTCTTCGATCCCACCGCCGACCCGGCGGTCAACTATGGCGCGATCGGCGGGGTGATCGGCCATGAGATGACCCACGGCTTCGACGACCAGGGCCGCCAGTTCGACGGCACGGGGGCCCTGGCCGATTGGTGGGCGCCGCAGGACGCCGCCAAGTTCACCGCCGAGGCCCAGCGGCTGGGGGCGCAGTATTCCGCCTTCGAACCGATCAAGGGCGCCCATGTCAACGGCGGCCTGACCATGGGCGAGAACATCGCCGACCTGGGCGGCCTGCTGTTGGGCCTGGACGCCTATCATCTGTCGCTGAACGGCAAGCCCGCCCCGGTCCTGGACGGCGCCACCGGCGATCAGCGGGTGTTCTTCGGCTGGGCCCAGGTGTGGCGCGGCGCCTCGCGGGAGGACGCCCTTCGCCAGCAACTGGTCTCCAACCCCCACTCGCCGCCGCATGAACGGGTCAACGGCGTGGTCCGCAACATCGACGCCTGGTACGCCGCCTTCGGCGTCAAGCCGACCGACCCGATGTACGTCGCGCCCGATCAGCGCGTGCGCATCTGGTGAAGGCAAAAAAGAAGAGCCCGCCGGGGGCGTCGCCGCGGCGGGCTCAATCATAAGGGGCGTTTCCTCCCCGAAACGCCGAAGATCGGTGGGCTCGCTTCGCCTGGCCCGCCTTGTCTCTCGCTCGCCCAAAGAGCGGGAAACGCGCCTGTTTGTCAACGCGGCGTCGCCCGTGGGGCGATTTACCGCACCTTAAAGCCTCGCCGCTTCGACGATCCGGCGCACCACGGCGACCCATTCGGCGCGCGGCGCGGTGACTTGGCCGGGGCGATCCTCGCGCCAGGCCTGGTTGTCCCTCACGCCGCCGGCGAGCGCGCGGCCGGCGTCGAGATCCTTGATTGTCACCGTGCCGGCCTCGATCTCCTGATCGCCCAGGATGACGGCGGCGGGCGAGGACCGGCGGTCGGCGTATTTCATCTGGGCCCTCATGCCCGACGCCCCCAGATAGACCTCGGCGGCGACGCCGGCGGCGCGCAGTTCGGCGGCGAGGGCGAAATAGTCGGCCATGCGTCCAGGCTCGAACGCGATGATCACCACCGGGCCTCGCATGGGGCTTTGCTCCGCGGCCCCCGCGGCGGCCATGGCCGCGGCGAGGCGCGAGACGCCGAAGGAAAAGCCGGCGGCCGGCGTGCGCTCCCCGGTGAACCGGGCGACGAGGTCGTCGTACCGACCGCCGCCGCCGATCGAGCCGAAAGCGCCCGGAGTTCCCCGGCCGGTCGACAGTTCGGCCTCGTAGACGGCGCCGGTGTAGTATTCCAACCCCCGCACCACCGAGGGGGCGAACACCGCGCGGGCATCGTCGACGCCCAGGGAGGTCAGGGCGGCGCCGATTCGGCTCAGTTCCTCCAGCCCTTCGTCGCCCTCGACCGAGCCGCCGATCACGCCGGCCAGGCGGCCCAGTGTCTCCGCCCGCGTCTCGGCGCCGCATTCCAGAAAACCGGTCACGGCGTCGATCGCCTCGACCGGGAGTTGCGCGCCCCGGGTAAAGTCGCCGGACTCGTCCTTGCGCCCTCGGCCCAGCAGGGCGGTCACGCCCCCCATGCCAAGCCGGTCGAGCTTGTCCACCGAGCGCAGGACGGCAAGTTTCTGGGCCGGGTCGTCCACCCCCGCGGCGGCGAGCAAGCCGTTGATCAGCTTGCGGCTGCTGATCCTCACGCTGAAATCGGCCGGGGCGAGGCCGGCGGCGGCGTAGCCCTCCAGAGCCATG
Source organism: Caulobacteraceae bacterium (assembly GCA_013815405.1). GTDB lineage: Bacteria > Pseudomonadota > Alphaproteobacteria > Caulobacterales > Caulobacteraceae > Acaudatibacter. The sequence goes on from JACDGF010000103.1 coordinate 5,425, forward strand.
GCGATGATCTCGGCGTCGGCTTCGGGGCGGCCCGAACCGACCGTGTCCGCGTCGCACTGGACGAATTGCCGAAAGCGCCCCGGCCCCGGCTTCTCGTCCCGCCACACCGGGCCGAAGGCGTAGCGACGAAAGGGCTTGGGAAGGGTCTCCCATTTTTCCGCCACGAACCGCGCCAGCGGGGCGGTGAGGTCGTAGCGCAGGGCCATCCACTGCCCGTCGTCGTCCTGGAGCGCGAAGACGCCCTCGTTGGGGCGGTCCGCGTCGGGCAGGAACTTGCCCAGGGCGTCGGCGTATTCGAAGGCGCCGGTCTCCAGCGCCTCGAAGCCATAGGACTCATAGACCCCCGACACCGCCTCCAGGATCCGCCGCTCGGCTCGGATCGCCTCGGCCCGCCGATCGTCGAAGCCGCGCGGCGCGCGCGCCGCCGGGCGAAACTCGGCCTCGCTGGTCATGCCGCGGGGATCGGCTGGGCAGAGGCCTTGCTCAGGGCTTCGGCGACGATGGCGGGGGTCAGGAGTTGGGGCAGGGGTTGGGGGGCGCCGCCGCCCGCGCCGTAGACCAGATAGAGCGGCACGCCGATCCGGTTCTGGTCGGCTAGGGCCTTGGCGATGACGGCGTCGCGGTTGGTCCAGTCCGCCACCAGATAGGCCGCGCGGGCGCGGTGAAAGGCGGCGGCGACCTCCGGGCTGGAAAAGGCGATCCGTTCATTGACCTGGCAAGTGACGCACCAAGCGGCGGTGAAGTTGACCAGCACCGGCCTACCCTCGGCGCGCAGGGCGGCGAGCCGTTCGGGGCTATAGGGCTGGAATGCGAGGCCCCCTGGCTGGGCGGCCGGCGGGGCGCTCGCGCCCATCGGGCGCGCGCCGTGAGCGCCGGCGACCGCGCCGACGGATCCGGCCAGGGCGACACCCGCCAGGACTAGCGCCAAGGGGCTGCCTTGGCCCTGCGCCCGAAGGCGCTGGGCGAGGCCATAGAGCCAGGCGGCGAAGGCGAGGACGACGGCGGCGGCGAGCAGGCGCGCGAGGCCGTCGGGGCCGGATTGCCGGGCCAGGACCCAGGCCAGCCAAGCCGCCGCGCCGTACATCGGAAACGCGAGGGCCTTGCGAAGGGTGTCCATCCATGGCCCCGGCCGGGGCAGGCGCCGCATCAGGGTGGGGCTGAAGGCCAGAAGGGTGAAGGGCGCCGCGAAACCCAGGCCCAGGGCCGTGAACACCGCCAAGGCTCGGGCCGGCGGCTGGGTCAGGGCGTAGCCCAGCGCCGGGCCCATGAACGGCGCGGTGCAAGGCGCCGCCACCACCACCGCCAAGACCCCGACGGCGGCCGAGCCGGCGATATCGTCGCGCGAGGCGAGACCGGCCCCCAGGCCCTGGACCGAGCTTCCGACTTCATAGAGGCCCGAGAGGTTGAGCGCGGCGGCCAGCATGACCAGGCCCAGCGCCGCCACCACGATCGGCGACTGCAGTTGGAAGCCCCAGCCGATCGCCGCCCCGCCCGCCCGGACGACGATCAGGACGCCGGCCAACCCAAGGACGGCGACCAGCACGCCCACGAGGAAGGCCAGTCCCTGGGCGCGGGCGCGGCCGGCGTCTTCGGCATGGCCGGCCAAGGCGGCGGCTTTCATCGACAGCACCGGGAAAACGCAGGGCATCAGATTGAGGATCAGGCCGCCCAGGAAGGCGAAGGCGATGGCGAGCGGAAGGCCCGCGCCGCCTGGGGCCGAGGGCTTGGGCGGCCCCAGTCCGGACGCTCCGGCTGGCGGCGGCCCGGGTTTGGCGGTGATTTCATAGGCCTTCCCATCGACGGCCAGGACGCCGGAGACCTCGCCGGGCGCCGGCGAGCGGGTGAAGGCGGCGCCGGGCGTCAAGGCGAGGGTCAGGCCCCGGGCGCCGCGCTCGATAGCCTGCGGCTTGCTTTGATCGATCAGGCTGTCACCATAGGGATAGAAGTAGGCGTCGGT